>CAUPYO010000083.1:0-7678 GCA_963515565.1 uncultured Microbacterium sp. | reverse complement strand
GAGTACAGCACGGCGATCTCCGCCGCACCGCGCGCGGCGGGATCGCGCAGCTTCGCCGCCGCGATGTCTTCGCGGATGCGGGCGAGCGCGCCGAAGCGCGGCGCGGCGGGCATGCCGCCGCGGGGGGCGTGGCTCACGGGGCGATCAGTCCTCGCGCAGGTGCTCGTAGAGCGCCGTGGAGAGGTACCGCTCGCCGAACGACGGGATGATCACGACGATGTTCTTGCCTTCGGCTTCGGGGCGCGCCGCAATCTGCAGAGCGGCCCAGATGGCCGCACCCGACGAGATGCCGACGAGGATGCCCTCGGTGGTCGCCACCTCGCGCGCCACGCGGATCGCATCGTCGAACTCGACGTCGACGACCTCGTCGATGACGCCCTGGTCGAGGATTTCGGGGATGAAGTTGGGTCCGATTCCCTGGATCTTGTGCGGTCCGGGGGTGCCCTTGGTCAGCAGCGGGGAGTCGGCCGGCTCGACGGCGATGACCTGGGCATCCGGCACACGCTCCTTCAGCACCTGGCCGACGCCGGTGATGGTGCCGCCGGTGCCGATGCCGGCCACGAAGTAGCCGATCTCGCCGTCGGTGTCGCGGAGGATCTCCTCGGCGGTGGTCGTGCGGTGGATCGCGGGGTTCGCCTCGTTCGCGAATTGCTTCGCGAGCACGGCGCCGGGCGTTGCGGCGGCGATCTCCTCCGCCTTCGCGACCGCACCCTTCATTCCCAGTGACGGCTCGGTGAGCACGAGTTCGGCGCCGTAGGCCTTGAGCAGCAGACGCCGTTCGACCGACATGGAAGCCGGCATGGTCAGGATCACCTTGTAGCCGCGCGCCGCACCGACCATGGCGAGCGCGATTCCCGTGTTGCCGCTGGTGCCCTCGACGATCGTGCCGCCGGGCTGCAGCGCCCCCGCTGCCTCGGCGGCGTCGACGATCGCGATGCCCAAGCGGTCCTTCACCGACGACGCGGGGTTGTAGAACTCGAGCTTGGCGAGCACGGTGCCGGGCAGGCCCTCGGAGATGCGGTTCAGCCGCACCAGAGGGGTGTTGCCGAATGCGCTCGTGATGTCGGAGTGGATGCCGGACATGGCCTGCCTTTCGTGCGGGTCGGGTGGCGCCGGGTCGGGCGCGTCTGCGCCGCCGTCAGCGTGTCGAACCAGACTATGCGCCACTGTTATTCCCGGACTGAATGTGACGCTCGGTCACACGGGATCGAGCAGGCGCCTGGGCGTGCGCGCAACGCCGCAGCTAGGGTGGGAAGGCCCATGACCTCCCTGCACGAATCCGGCGCGCCGTCGCGGCCCGCATCCGCCGGCCTGTCCGCGCTGTTGCGCCGCGCCACCCAGGTGTTGGTCGACGCCGGCGTGCCGACTCCCGATGTCGACGCGGAGCTGCTGGCCGCACACCTCTGGAGCATGTCGCGCGGACAGCTTCTGGCAGCGGCCCTGCGCGGGGACGCTGCCCCCGGCGATACCGCCGCGTTCGACGAGCTCATCGCTCGTCGCGCGGCCCGCGAGCCGCTGCAGCATCTGACGGGCACGGCGCCCTTCCGTCATCTCGAGCTGCGCGTCGGGCCCGGGGTGTTCGTGCCGCGACCCGAGACCGAGATGGTGGCGCAGCTGGCGATCGATGCGCTGCGCGCCGTACCGGATGCCGCGCCCATCGCGGTGGATCTCGGCACGGGGTCCGGGGCGCTGGCGCTCGCGATGGCCACCGAGGTGCCGCACGCCCGCGTCCACGCGGCCGAGAACGCCGTGGACGCGTTCGTGTGGGCGAAGGAGAACTTCGCGGCGCTCGCTCCGCACGCGGTGCTGGCGTTCATCGACCTCGCCGACGCATTCCGCGAGCTCGACGGCACCGTGTCGGTGCTCGTCTCGAATCCGCCGTACGTTCCGGATGCCGCGATTCCGCGCGACCCCGAGGTGCGCAACTGGGACCCGCCGTCCGCTCTGTACGGCGGGGAGGACGGTCTCGACGTCGTTCGCGTGCTGTCGGGGGTCGGTCTGCGTCTACTGCGTCCCGGTGGCACGCTCGTCATCGAGCACGGCGAGTGGCAGGGCGGCCCGATCCGCGCGCTTCTCGACGCCGATGGCTGGCGCGCGACGGCGACCCACCCCGACCTCACGCTCCGCGACCGCGCGACGACCGCCATCCGTCCGTAGGTGCCCCGAGCCGGGCGAAACGTAGACTGGAGCCGATATGTCTGAGTTCTTCGATGCCCGCGACACCGAACAGCTCCTGCCGGGCCTGCGCAAGGCGCGCCAGGCGATCGGGCGCGGCGAGCTGATCGTCCTGCCGACCGACACCGTTTACGGCATCGCGGCCGACGCCTTCAGTGCGAGCGCGGTCACTGCGCTGCTCGCGGCGAAGGGCCGCGGGCGACAGTCGCCGCCGCCCGTGCTCGTCGCCGGGATCTCGACGTTGCGCGCCCTCGTGTCGGAGGTGCCCGAGGCCGTCGAGCGGCTGGTCGAAGAATTCTGGCCCGGCGGGCTGACCATCGTGCTGCCGTCCCAGCCGTCTCTCTCGTGGGACCTCGGCGACACCGGCGGCACGGTCGCCGTGCGCATGCCCGCCGACCGGGTGGCGCTGGAGCTGCTGGAGGACTGCGGCCCCCTGGCCGTGTCCAGCGCGAACCTCACCGGCAAGGCCGCCGCCGTCGACGTGCACAGCGCCTACGACATGCTGCGCGAATCCGTCGCGGTCTACCTCGACGGGGGCCCGTCCGCCCACGGCGTGGCATCCACGATCGTCGATGCGACCGGACTCGTCGCTCAGGGCAGCGGGCGCCCGGTGCGAGTGCTGCGCGAAGGTGCGATCTCGCGCGAGCAGCTGCGCGCGGTGCTCTCGGATCTGCTCGAGCCCGACCCCGAACCGCTCGGCGACGCGCCGACACCATGAGGTTCTATCTGCTGACCGTCGTCGTGACGGCCGTGGCCACGCTCGGCTTCACATGGGTCGTCTGGCGCGTCGGCATGCGTTACAAGCTGTACCCCGAGATCCGCGAGCGCGACGTGCACACCACGCCGAAGCCGCGCGTGGGCGGGGTCGCCATGTTCCTCGGCGTGCTCACTGCGTTCGCTCTGTCATCGCAGATCCCGTACTTCGCCATCTTCTGGGCCGACCCCGCGGTCATCTGGTCTCTCCTCGGGGCGTCAGCTCTCATCGTCGCGGTCGGCGTGGCCGATGACCTCTGGGACCTCGACTGGATGATCAAGCTCGGTGCCCAGTTCCTCGCGGCGGGCATCGTCGTCGGCTTCGGCGGCATCCAGATCTTCTTCATCCCATTCGGTCAGCAGTTCGTGGTGTCGAGCTTCGCGAGCTTCGCGATGTCGGTGTTGGCGATCGTGGTGGTGATGAACGCCGTCAACTTCATCGATGGCCTCGATGGGCTCGTTGCCGGCGTCGCCCTCATCGCCAACGCGGTCTTCTTCGTCTACTCGTACCTCGTGTCGCGCGACACCGGCGCCTCGAGCTACTCCAGCCTCGCGTCGTTCATCGCCGTCGCCCTCATCGGTGTCTGCATCGGCTTCCTGCCGATGAACTGGAACCCCTCGAAGCTGTTCATGGGCGACTCGGGCGCCCTGCTGCTCGGCCTCCTCATGGCCTCGTCGGCGATCGTCTTCACGGGTAACCTCCCACCCGCGCTCCTCGGCAACAACGATGTGTTCGGTCGCTCCCAGCTCCTCGGCGCGTTCATCCCGATCCTCCTGCCGGTGGTGATCGTGCTGCTGCCGCTGCTCGACTTCGGCATGGCGATCGTGCGTCGTATGATCCGCGGCAAATCGCCCTTCTCGCCCGATCGCAAACACCTTCATCACCGCATGCTCGACATGGGCCACAGCGACCGCGACGCGGTGCTGATCTTCTACTCGTGGACGGCCGTCGTCTCGATCGGCGTGCTGCTCATGTACATCGGCACCACTCAGAACTGGCCCGGCGACTACACGGTGGGCGTGGTCTTCGTTCTCCTCGGCGTCGTCGCGTGCCTCGTCGTCACCCTGCTCCCCTCGCGGCCGCGACCGGCCGCCTCCGACCCGATACCGAGGAACACATGACCTCCCTCTCCAGCACTCCCGTCCTGCGCCGGACCCTGCTTCTGTCCGCCGCGGCCACCGGTGTGCTCGCCGTCGTCGGCGCCGTCGTCGGCTTCGTGGTGGCGGGCACGTCGGGCCTCTGGAGTGCGCTCATCGCCGTCGTCCTGGCCGCCGTCTTCCTCGGCTTCACCGCCGCGACGATCCTCATCGCGAACCGGTGGTACAGCGACCCGCTGTACGTCCCGATCTTCTTCGGCGCGGTGATGGGGGGATGGCTGCTGAAGTTCGTCGTCTTCCTGGTGGTGCTGTTCTTGCTGCGGGGCCAGCCTTGGCTCAACCCGGGCGTGTTCTTCATCGCGCTGGTGATCAGCGTGGTCGTCTCGCTCGTCATCGACGCGGTCGTGATGGTGCGCATGCGCATCCCGGCCGTCAGCGACGTCACGCTGCCCACGCTCGCCGACGTGACAGGCGACGACGGCGCTCTGCCGCCCGCGGACTCCGACCCGTCCCGGGGCTGATAGGCTGTCGTTTGCGCCCGTTCGCGCCCCGCGAATCGCGTGCGCAGTGACGCTCACACCGACCATCGTCGCCCCGGTTCACGCCGGTGCCCCGAAGCTGGAGCCAGCGCTGTTTACCCAAGTTGCGACACTGATCGCCAAGACCGCCGAAGACGGCGGCTTCCACGGACCGTCGATCGATGAGTTCTTCCCCGATGTGCTGTTCAGCATTCTCGGTGTGCCGGTCACCCGGATCCATCTGATCCAGTTCATCGCCACGATCGGCCTCGTGCTGTTCCTGTGGGCAGGTACGCGCCGTATGCGCGTCGTCCCGGGACGCTTCCAGAGCATCGCTGAGATGGGCCTGGACTTCGTCCGTGTGAACATCGCCGAAGATCTCCTCGGCAAGAAGGACGGCCAGCGCTTCCTGCCGATCCTCACGACCATGTTCTTCATGATCCTGTTCTTCAACATCACAGGAATCATCCCGTTCATGAACCTGGCGGGAACGAGCATCATCGCCGTTCCGCTGATGCTCGCGGTCATCAGTTACGTGACCTTCATCTATGCCGGCATCAAGAAGAGCCCGAAGAACTTCTTCAAGAACGCGCTGTTCCCCGCCGGTGTGCCGCCGTTCCTGTACATCATCGTCACGCCGCTCGAGTTCCTGTCGACGTTCATCATCCGCCCCGTGACTCTCACGCTGCGACTGCTGATGAACATGATCGTCGGCCACCTCATGCTCGTCCTGTTCTTCTCGGCGACGCAGTTCTTCCTCATCACCCTCGGCGGCTGGTGGTCGGCACTGGCGGCGGGCTCGCTCGCTTTCGGCCTCGCCTTCACGCTGTTCGAGATCCTGGTGGCCTTCCTCCAGGCCTACGTCTTCACCCTCCTCACCGCGGTCTACATCCAGCTCGCGGTAGCAGAAGAGCACTGAGCGGGCGAGGCTTCCGCCTTTCCCACCCAACCCCGAAAGGAAACACCCCGTGGACGCAATTACGGTTCTCGCCGAGCTCAAGGGCAACGTCGCAACGATGGGCTACGGCCTGGCCGCCATCGGCCCCGCCATCGGCGTGGGCATCGTCGTCGGAAAGACGATCGAGGGCGTGGCCCGCCAGCCCGAGCTGGCCGGTCGCCTGCAGGTCCTGATGTGGATCGGTATCGCCTTCACCGAGGCGCTCGCCTTCATCGGCATCGCTGCCGGCTTCATCTTCCAGTAAGTCGCCCCACCAGCTTTAAGGAGACAGGATGCGAAATCTTGTCGCGTACGCCGCGGAGGAGTCGGGTCGCAACCCGCTCATCCCGGCCTGGTACGACATCATCTGGTCGGGTGTCTGCTTCATCGTGATCCTCGTCGTCGTCTGGAAGGTCGCCCTTCCCAAGATGAAGACGCTGCTCGATCAGCGCGCCGCCGCTATCGAGGGCAACATCGCGAAGGCCGACGAGGCTCAGCGCAAGGCCGAGGCCGCGCTGGAGGAGTACACCGCCCAGCTCGCCGAGGCTCGCAAGGAGGCCGGCGAGATCCGCGACGCCGCCCGTGAGGACGGCAAGAAGATCGTCGCCGAGGCGAAGGACACGGCGTCTGCCGAAGCCGCTCGTCTGACCGCAACCGCCCACACGCAGATCGAGGCGGAGCGTCAGTCGGCTCTCGTGTCGCTGCGCAGCGAGGTCGGCACGCTGGCGCTCGACCTCGCCGGCGGTGTCATCGGCGAGTCGCTCTCCGACGACGCCAAGGCCAAGGGCGTCGTCGACCGCTTCCTCGCCGACCTCGAGAAGGCGAAGTAATGGGCAGCGCGACCACTCACGCACTGGCGACGACCACGGCGCAGCTGTCGGCAGCGAAGGTGGGCGACCTCACCGTCGCCCGCGAGCTGTTCTCGGCCGCTCGCCAGATCGCCGACTCGGCGCAGCTGAGCGGCGCGCTGTCCGCATGGGGCGCGCCGGCCGAGGCGCGTGCTCAGGTTGCCCGCACCGTGTTCGCAGGGTTCGGGGCCGTCTCGCTGCAGGTGCTGACTTCGGCGGTGGCCGAGCGCTGGTCGTCCACGGAAGATCTCATCTCCGGCATCGAGGAACTCGCTATCCGTGCGGCGGCCATCGGCGCACCGACCACGGATGTCGAGGGACAGCTCTTCGAGGTGGCCCGTGTCGTCGCGGCCAATCCCGAGCTCGAGCTCGCCCTCGGCAGTCGTCTGGGTGACGCGGCGGCCAAGGGGGTCCTCATCGAGAAGCTCCTGGTCGGACGGGCGGATGAGGCGACCGTGCTCATCACCTCGGAGCTCGCCCAGCAGCCGCGTGAGCGCCGTGTGCGTTCCTTGCTCAGCCGCGCGCTGCAGCTCGTGGCCGATCAGCGTGGCAAGAAGGTCGCCACGGTGCGTGTCGCCAGCGGGCTGGATGCCGCGCAGCAGGACCGCCTCGCCGCAGCGCTGAGCGCCCGGTACGGCGCCGACGTCACCGTGAACGTCGTCGTCGACCCGCAGGTGCTCGGTGGCATGCGGGTGGAGATCGGTGACGACGTCATCGACGGGACCGTCTCCTCCCGAATCAACGACTTGCGCCAGCGCCTCGCTGGCTAGAACAGAAGGAACACCATGGCAGATCTGACCATCAGCCCCGACGTCATCCGTGACGCGCTGAAAGACTTCGTCGCCGCCTACGAACCGACCGGCGCCGCGGCCACCGAGGTGGGCACCGTCGTGGATGCCGCCGACGGCATCGCGCACGTCGAGGGTCTCCCGGGCGTCATGGCGAACGAGCTCGTGCGCTTCGACAACGGCGTGGAGGGCCTCGCGCTGAACCTCGACGAGAACGAGATCGGTGTCGTCGTGCTCGGCGAGTTCTCCGGCATCCAGGCAGGCCAGAAGGTCACCCGCACCGGCGAGGTGCTCTCGGTCGCCGTCGGTGATGGTTACCTCGGCCGCGTCGTCGACCCGCTGGGCAACCCCATCGACGGTCTCGGCGAGGTCGCCACGGAGGGTCGCCGCGCGCTCGAGCTGCAGGCGCCGGGCGTCATGCAGCGCAAGAGCGTGCACGAGCCCATGCAGACCGGCATCAAGGCCATCGACGCGATGATCCCCGTCGGCCGTGGTCAGCGTCAGCTGATCATCGGCGACCGCCAGACCGGCAAGACGGCCATCGCGATCGACACGATCATC
>CAUPYO010000082.1:0-7762 GCA_963515565.1 uncultured Microbacterium sp. | reverse complement strand
CGTGTAGATCAGGCGATGGCCGACGAGCGGCGAGAGATCCTGCGGGGGAACAGGGTGCTCGACGCTGGTGATGATTGTGTCCATATGTCGATCCTTTCGACCGGATGCGTTTGTTGCAAGCGTATCTGTCTATGTATTCTCGCAGCATGAGCATCGACAGCTCCCCCGACCTCCATGCGAGCGCCCGCCAACTCAGCGCACAGTTGGGGCCCCTCCGGCGCCGAGTGATGCAGGCCTCCCGACTCGCCGCAGGACTCCCCGACATCCCCGACGCGCAGGTCGAGGTGCTTCGTCGCCTCGACGCGGACGGCTGGGCGTCACCGACGGCGCTGGGACACACCCTCGGCCTCGCCCGCTCCACAGTGAGCAACCTCTGCATCGCACTGGAGCGCGAGGGTCTCGTCGAGCGCCGCGCACACGCGGGCGACGCCCGCAGCGTCGAGGTGGGCCTATCGGACCATGCGCGACAGATTCTGCAGCACTACGACGCCTCCGCCGAGACGGTCCTCGTCGCAGCCTTGAGTACGCTGCCCGCACAGACCCAGCGCGACATCGCCGCCGCCCTCCCCGCACTGGCTGCGCTCGCCGAGGCCATAGACGCGGGCTGACCTCGGCGTCCGTCAATTTGTATTGTCACAAAGATACAGATGATGGTACAAAACAGATGTGGCTCCATCGCAGACCGCCAACGCCGTGCTCGTGCTCGCGGCATCCGTCGGGGCGCTCGGGTTCGTGATCTACGCCTGCCTCAACACGGGTGAGCGGCGCGCCCTCGCCTGGTCTGAGCGGTCAGGACTGCCCCTTCCGGATTCCGCGACCGGGCACGCGGTGGTCGCGCGCCTCCGGCGGGGCCGTCTCACCGAATCCGTCGCACTCCTCGTCGGAGTACTCGCCGCATCACTGCTGCTGTTCACGCCCCTCGCCGACAGCTCCCTCCTGTTCTCGCTCAGCTTCGTTCCAGCGGTTGCCGCCGTCTACGCCCCGGTCACCGCTGTCGTGTGTCTACGCGAGCATCTCTTCGTGCCGGCATCCCTGTCTCCACGACTGGCTCGCGTCCGTGAACGCCAGGGGGCCGACTATGGGCACCGGGCGGGGCGGCGCGTCACCGGAGCGCTCGCCGGGCTTGCGGTACTGGCCATCCTCGCCACCGCGGGCGTGGTCGCCTCAGGGGCGACGAACATCCGTCGCTCCGTGCTCGTGCTCGCGATCGTTCTCTGCCTGGCCGGGCTCTGCGCCACCGCTGCCCTCCCCGCCCTGGAGCGAGCGGTCCTCTCGCGTGCGCAACCCGCGTCCACGGCGGTGCAGCTCGCGTGGGACGATTTGTTGCGAGTGAGCGCGCTCAACGGCGCGCGGAGCGTCGCCGCCTACCTGTGCGTGGCGGGGGTCGTGTGCACGATATCGGCAGTCACGGGTGGCTCAGGCCTCGAGAGCGGCCTGACGGCGCAGGTCATCGTGTGGTTGCAACTCGGGGTGCAGTTCTTCTTCTTCCCCACCGACGGCCGCGGGCTGCCCGAGAACCTGCGACCGAATCCGACCCCTCTGACACAGAGCCTGGGAGCACCATCGTGATCGTCATCGACCCCACCTCGGCCGTACCGCCGTTCGAGCAGCTGCGACGCCAGCTCATCGACGAGGTCAACGCGGGCGAACTCGCGCCCGGTACGCGGCTGCCTCCCGTGCGGCGGCTCGCTGAAGACCTCGGCGTCGCGCCGGGAACGGTCGCGCGGGCGTATCGGGAATTGGAAGCCGCCGGCATCCTCGAGACCCGCGGACGCAACGGCACGTTCATCGCCCCGCACGGCGATGCCGCAATGCAAGAGGCGCAGCGCGCGGCGTCGACGTTCGCCGAGCAGGTGCGCGCCCTCCGCCTCGATCCCGACCGGGCCCTCAGCCTGGTACGTGCCGCGCTGGGCGGCGGAACGACGACGCCCTGAGACCGGTCGTCAGTCCCGCCGCGCCCGATCGAGCATCGCCATGACATTCTGGGTACCCGCGCGGGCTTCGGCGGCACGCTCCTCGGCGGCGGAGCGCATCGCGTCCAGCGCGGCACTATCGCGCAGCAGCGGCACGATCTGCTCGCGCACGCGGGCGGGTGTGAACTCGGCATCCGGCACCAACTGCGCTGCACCGGCCGCCACCGGGGCCGCAGCATTGAGCGCCTGTTCGCCGTTGCCCACCGCGTAGGGCACGTAGATCGCGGGAAGTCCGAGCGCAGACAACTCGCTCACGGTCGCGGCTCCCGCGCGTGAGACGACGAGGTCGGCCAACGCCAGCGCCAGGTCCATGCGGTCGAGGTACGGCACGATCCGGTAGTCCGGATGCCGCGGGTCGACGACCTCGTCGCGCTCTCCTGCCGCGTGCAGCACTTGCCAGCCGGCACCGACGACGCCTTCCCAGGCCTGGGCGAACGTCTCGTTCAGTCGCCGGGCGCCGAGCGATCCACCGAAGACCAGCAGCACCGGGCGCGCGGGATCGAGGCCGAACTCCGCGGCCGCCTCCGCGCGGGTCGCCGCGCGATCGAGCTCGACGATCTCACGCCGCAGCGGCATCCCGACCGTCTCCGCGCCGCGAAGCGGCGTACCCGGAAACACGGCGCCGACCGCGGCTGCGCGACGCGCGCCGAGGATGTTGGCCAAGCCCGGGCGCGCATTCGCCTCGTGGACGACGTAGGGGATCCCCTCGCGGCGCGCGGCGACGTACGCCGGCGCGGACGCATAGCCGCCGAAGCCGGCAACGACGTCGACATGATGCTCACGCAGGTGGCGCCGCACCTGATGCACGGCCCGGACCCACGCCACGGGGAAGCGCACCGCCGCCAGATTCGGACGGCGAGGGAACGGCACCTTATCGACGATGAGCAGCTCGTAGCCGCGCTGCGGGACGAGACGCGACTCGAGACCTTCTCGCGTGCCGAGAACGAGGACGGATGCCGCGGGGTCGCGCTCGCGGAGGCCATCCGCCACCGCGAGGAGCGGATTGACGTGGCCCGCGGTTCCGCCGCCGGCGAGGAGATACGTCGTCGAAGCCGAACCGGTCATCACCCGGTCGAGCTTACCGTCCGCCGTGCAGGCCGCTCAGCGACCGCGGCCTCGCTGGTGGGCCGGCAGCGGCGGAGTCTCAGCGGCGGCGCGGGCTCGTCGGGGCGAGCGGTGCCATCGCGGGCAGCCCCGGTTGGGGCCGGGCACGGGCGAACGACAGCAGCACGCCGCAGGCGAGCAGTACCGACAGCAAAGACGTGCCACCCTGTGACATGAACGGCAGCGGTACGCCGAGGACGGGCAGCAGACGCAGGACGACGCCGACGTTGACCAGGGCCTGCCCGACGATCCAGACGATGATGCCGCCGGTGACGACGCGTACGAACGGGTCGCGCGTGTTGCGGATGATCTGGAAGGCTCCGATGGCGAAGACCGTGAACAACAGGAGCACGACGGTGCAGCCGACCAGGCCCAACTCTTCGCCGAGGATGGCGAAGATGTAGTCGTTCGACCGAGCCGGGAGCCAGCCGTACTTCTCCCTTGAGTTGCCGAGCCCGAGACCGAACAAGCCGCCGTTGGCGAGAGCCCAGATGCCGTGCACCGCCTGGTAGCAGTCCCCGCTCGCGGCGTTGTAGCACTCCATCGAATCGAAGTTCACGACGCTACTCATGATGCGCGCCATGCGGTTGGGGCTGGTGACCGCGAAGAACACCGCCGCGAAGACGACGCCGATCAGCGGGATGATGAAGATGCGCAGCTTCACGCCCGAGAAGAAGAGACAGCCCAGCAGGATCGCCATGAGGATCATGCCGGTACCGAGGTCCTCGCTACCGACGGCGACAAGGCCGATCACGAGGCCGCCGACCGGCACGACGGGGATGAACACGTGCGTCCACGATCCCAGCAGGGTCTGCTTGCGAAACAGCACATAACCGAGCCACAGCGCGAGAGCGATCTTCAAGAACTCCGACGGCTGCGCCTGCATACCGCCGATCTGGATCCAGTTCTGGTTTCCGTCGTTGGTGATGCCGAGCCCGGGAACGAACACGAGCATCTGGAAGATCGTCGCGAAGATCAGCGCCGGCCACGCGACCTTCTTCCAGAACGCGACGGGCAGACGGCTGGCGATGAACATGAGAGGGATAACGTTGATCGCGAAGATCGCCTGCTTCATGACGACTTCGAACGGACTCTCTCCGAGTGCGATCGACCTCGCCATCGTCGCCGACAGCACCATCATCAGACCGAACCCGGTCAGCAGCAGCGCCGTCGAGGCGATGAGGAGGAACTCGCTGGGCACCGGAGCGAAGACGCGGCCCAGCGAGACGCGAGCGGCAAAGCCGCGGGGCGCGGCGTCGTCGGAGTCGTCAGAACCGGGACGGGTCGACGGGGTTGTCGTCGTCATCGGCTCCCCCTGCGCGCGTCGGTCCGGTCTCGGTGGGCGTATCGTTCGGTGTCCACGCCTGCACAGCGCGGGCGAAGCGGTGTCCACGGTCGGCGTAGGAGTCGAATTGATCGAAGGATGCCGCAGCGGGGGCGAGGAGGACCACGTCTCCGTCACGGGCGATTCCTGCCGCCGTTGCGACAACATCCGCCATGACGTCTTCAGTCTGAGCGTGGTCGACTTCGAACACGGGAATGCCCGGCGCGTGTCGCGCGAACGCCTCCGTGATCGGCGACCGATCGACACCGATCACGATGACGGCCTTCACGGCCGGGCCGCGCACCGCGATCAGATCGCCGATGTCGACGCCCTTGAGATCTCCGCCGACCACCCACACGGCTCCCGGGAATGCCGCCAGGGACGAGGCGGCCGCATGAGGATTGGTCGCCTTCGAATCGTCGATCCAGGTGATGCCACCGACGGTGGCGATGACCTCGATGCGGTGCGCGTCGAGGCGGAAGCTCCGCAGCGCATCAGCGATATCGGCGGGCTCGACCCCGAGCGCGCGAGCGAGTGCGGCCGCGGCGAGGATGTTGGCGACGACGTGCGGTGCGGTGAGATGGTGCGCGGCGAGATCGTGGACAGTGGTGATCTCCAGCGCGCTCGTGCGTCGCTCCTCCAGGAAAGCGCGGTCGACCAGGATTCCGTCGACGATGCCGAGATCGCTCGGGCCGGGAACACCCAGATCGAACCCGACAGCGCGGCATCCGTCCACGACCTCGGCCTCTTCGACCATGACCCGCGTAGCGACGTCGGACTTGTTGTAGACGCACGCGATGCGCGTGTTCTCGTAGACGAACGCCTTGGCGTCGCGATAGGCGGCGAACGATCCGTGCCACTGCAGGTGATCGGCGGCGAGGTTGAGGCAGACGCTCGCGTAGGGGGAAAGCCGGTCGGCCCCCTCCTGCAGCGAGAGGTACCAGAGCTGGTGGCTCGACACTTCCACCACGAGGACGTCGAATCCGCCCGGATCGCGCACAGCATCCAGTACCGGGACGCCGATGTTGCCGCAGGGCGCGGCACGCAGACCTCCCGCGACCAGCATCGATGCGGTCAACTGGGTCGTCGTCGTCTTGCCGTTCGTGCCGGTGATGAGCACCCACTCGGCGGGGGTGCCGTCGGCGCGGAGCACTTTGTCTCGCACCCGCCAGGCCAGCTCGAGGTCTCCCCAGAGCGCGATGTTCCGCTCGCGCACCCAGGCGATCACGGGATGATGGGGCGCGAAACCGGGGGAAGCGACGACGACGTCCGGGGCGAACTCGATGAGTTCCTCGGGGACGACGGCCAGCGATCCGACGTGCAGTGCGGCGCCGATCACGGGGAGCAGACGCGCATACTCATCCGCGGCGGTCTCGCTGAGGACGAGCACCTCCGCGCCGAGCTCGGCGAGTGTGTCTGCGACGGAGAATCCGGTGACCGACAGCCCCAGGACGGCCACTCGCACGCCGCGCCAATCGGCGTGCCAGCTGCGGAGGGCGTCGAGGTCGCGGGCGCCGTTCACAGTGCCGACAACCACTCGACGTAGAACAGCGCCACGCCGGTGACCGCGAGCATGCCCGCGATGATCCACATGCGGACCACGATCGTGATCTCCGGCCAGCCGCGCATCTCGAGGTGGTGGTGGAACGGGCTCATAAGGAAGAGACGCTTGCCACCGGTCGCTTTGAAGTAGATGCGCTGCAAAATGACCGATCCCGGCCCGATGATGAACACACCGGCCAGCAGCACCGAGAGAAGCTCGGTGCGGGAGAGGATCGCCATCGCGGCGATGACGCCGCCGATCGCCATCGAGCCCACATCGCCCATGAAGATCTTCGCCTTCGGGGCATTCCACCAGAGGAACCCGACGAGCGCGCCGACGAAAGACGCGGCGATGATCGTGAGATCCATCGGGTCGGGCGTCGTGTAGCACCCGCTGACGTACGCGGTGACGAGGGCTTCACTCGCGCACCGCTGCTGGAACTGCCAGAAGGTGACGAGGCTGAGGGCGGACACGGTGAAGATTCCGGCGCCGGTGGCCAGACCGTCCAGGCCGTCGGTGAGGTTCGTCGAGTTCGACCACGCGACCGAGATGAACGTGATCCAGATGAGGTAGACGATCCATCCGACGATGGCGCCGAGGGCGAGAAACGACAGCATCGGGATATCGCGGAAGAACGAGATGTAGGGCGAGGCCGGAGTCTCACCGCGCGCGTCCGGGAAGTTCAGCGCCATGATGCCGAACGGCACCGCGACCAGGATCTGACCGACGATCTTGCGCCACCCCGACAGCCCGAGGCTGCGCTGCTGGCGGACCTTCATGTAGTCGTCGATGAAGCCGACGACACCGAAGCCCACCATCATCCAGATCACGAGCAGACCGGAGATCGACGGCGGCGTGCCGCCGGTGAGCGTACCGGCGAGGTAGCCGACGATCGACCCGGTGATGAAGACGATGCCGCCCATCGTGGGCGTTCCGCGCTTGGTGTGATGGTTCGGGTTGTGCGCGTTCTCCGGGGTGCGGATCACCTGTCCCCAGCCGAGCTTCTCGAACAGCCGAATGAACAGCGGAGTCAGAAAGAGCGTGAACGCCAGGGAGATCGTCGCGGCCGCCAGGAGGGATCTCACGAGAACAATTCTCCCAGACGATCACCGAGGTGGCGGAGGCCGGCGGAGTTGGACGATTTGACGAGCACGCGGTCGCCGTCGCGCAACTCGGTGCGGAGGTAATCGAAAGCCTCGTCGGCGGTCTCGAAGAAGACCGCTTCACCGTCCCACGAGCCTTCACCGACGGCGGCGAGGAAGAGACGTCGCGCGTCGCGGCCGACGACCACGATGCGTTCGATGCGCAACCGCACCGCGAGCAGACCGACGCGATCGTGCTCCTCGCCGGCGTACTCCCCCAGCTCGCTCATCGCGCCGAGCACCGCCACCTTGCGCTGTCCGGGCTCGGAGATCTGCGCCAGCGTGCGCAGCGCCGCCGCCATCGAGTCGGGGCTCGCGTTGTAGGCGTCGTTGATGACGCGCACACGATCGGAGCCCATCGGCTGCATGCGCCAGCGTTCGGCGATCTCGAGGGTCTCCAGGCGCGCGATCGCCGCCGCCAGCGGCACGCCGAGCTCGCGCGCGGTCGCCAGCGCGGCCAGCGCGTTCATCACGTGGTGTTCGCCCAGCACGCGAAGACGCAGCGCGTGGCGCTCGGCTCCGGCGACGATCACGCAGCTCGTTCCGGATGCCGTGACCTCGACGTCTTCGGCGCGCACCTCGGCCGCCGTGCCGCGCCCGAACCATCGCACCGCGACGTCGCGGGCTGCGGCGACATCGGCCATGGTCGCGACGCGGGCATCGTCGGCGTTCAGGA
>CAUPYO010000081.1:0-7765 GCA_963515565.1 uncultured Microbacterium sp. | reverse complement strand
TGCGCTTGGCCACCACCTTTGTCGGCGTGAGTCGGAATCCCACGGTTCCGCGCTCCAGTCGACGGACGAACTCTTCGTCGTTCGGCGCCTGCCACATCAACCGGGGCTGCGGAAGTGCACTCTCGAATCGTTCTACGAGGCGGTCGAGCACCCTGAGATTCTCCTCGGCCGACAACACCTCGGGGACGCCGGAAAGATGCACGGCCACGTAGTTCCAGGTCGGCACGTTCGGACCCGGTGCGTACCACCCGGGCGACACGTAGCCGTGGGGGCCCTGTGCGATGACGAGCAACTCCCGCTCCCCCAGCCCGTGGAGGGCGTCGTCGGGCTTGCCGACGTGACCGACGATCGTCAGATCGTCGCGGTCGTCGTCGAGGAGGACGGCGTAGTGGGATGCGACCAGGCCGTCGTCGCCGTGGCTGACAAGGCTCATCCACGGGTTCTCGTCGAGAATGCGGCGGAGCTCCGCCACGTCGGTCATGGTGAAGCTGGGGTTCTGTCTCATCTGTCTTTCACTTCTGGCAGTTGGGGCACCAGTAGAGCTTGCGGGCGCCCATCTCTTCCAGCACGATCGCCGTGCCGCACACTCGGCACGGAAGGCCCGCCCGGTGGTACACCCAGTGTCGATCGTCGCGGCTGGCCATGGCGCGCCGGTACGCGTCGGCGTCCAGATCGTCCATCGTCATCATCTGTCCCGTCTCGACGCCGATGACGAGCAGTCGCGCCCAGTCGCGCCAGATCTGACGTACGAGGTCCTCCGGGACCAGCTTCCCCGGCGTGTGCGGATCGAGAAGCGCGCGGTACAGCAGTTCGGCACGATAGACGTTTCCGATGCCGCTGACGACGGTCTGGTCCATCAACAGCAGCCCTATGGGGGTCGCTTTGCGGCGTACCGCGGCCACGAACCGCTCCTCGCCATCGGCGACATCGTCGACGAGAGGGTCGGGGCCGAGCTTCGCGACGGTGGCCTGCACCTCGTCGGGAGTCTGCAACGCGCAGGCTGTCGGCCCCCGTAGGTCGGCTGCGGTGACCGAGGTGAGCAATCGGAGTCGCACCTGCCCGACGATCGGAGGCGGCCACTGGTCGTCCGCGGAGGACCCCAGCCCCCGAGTCTGCTCGCTCATGCGCACGTGCACCCGCGCACGGCGGGGCGCGCCGATCGAGCTGAGCGAGTTCTCTCCGGCGGCGTCGAAGACGGCGTCGAGGTCCGTGCCTCGCTGATTGGTCTGTCCCATCCGCCCATTCGCCGATGCGATCGTGGGATCGACGTCGATCTCGCCCGCGAAGTCCCACGCCCCGTACATGCCCAAGTGAACGCGCAGCCACACATCGCCGTCGAAGGCGAGGAACATCTGCTTGCCGACGGCGCGCACCCCCAGCGCCTCACGTGTATCGATGACGGCAGCACCCTCGGCGAATCGTCCTTGCGGGCTGGATGCCGCGACCTCGCGACCGACGATGTTGCGCGCGAACTGGCGGGCGATGCGGTGGACGGAATGACCCTCAGGCATCAGCCGGCTTCGGGGTCCATCGCGTCGGCGGACTCGCCGCCCAGAGCTGCGGGCGCGACATCGCGCGGGTCGGGCAGCAGCGAGCCGTCGTTCTCGAACGCCGCAAGCTGCGCAATGCGGCGGGCATGGCGCTCCTCGCCGGAGAAGGGCGTGGCGATGAACCGATCGATGAAGGCGATCGCCTCGTCGACCGTATGCTGGCGGGCGCCGATAGAAATGACGTTGGCGTCGTTGTGCTCGCGCGCGAGCTCTGCAGTGGCGATGCTCCACACGAGGGCGGCCCGCACACCGCGCACCTTGTTCGCCGCGATCTGCTCGCCGTTGCCGGAGCCCCCGAAGACGATGCCGAGCGTCTCGATGCCCGCGGACTGGTCGCGCACCACGGCCTGGGCCGCGCGGATGCAGAAGGCGGGGTAGTCGTCCAGGGCGTCGTATTCGATGGGCCCGTGATCGACGACATCGTGACCCTGCTCTGCGAGGTGATGCTGCAGCTGCGTGGAGAACTCGAGTCCGGCGTGGTCGGTCGCGATGTGGATGCGCATGGTGACCATCCTAGGGATGCCGCTGACCGCGCGGGCAGGGTCGGTATGATGATTCCATCATGCCGTTCACCGCTACACAGAAGCCGTTGTACGAGGTCAAAGCGAACCTGTTCAAGGGGCTCGCTCATCCCTTCCGGATCCGAATCCTCGAGCTGCTGGCGGCCGATTCCGAGCTGAGCGTTACCGACCTCCAGCGCGAGACCGGACTGGAGGCGTCGCACCTCTCGCAGCATCTGTCGGTGCTGCGCCGGCACCGACTCGTCGAGTCCGAGCGTCGTGCGAGCCACGTGTTCTATCGCCTCTCCGATCCTCTCGTTGCGAACCTGCTCACTGCGGCGCGTGAGCTTCTCCTCGGCATTCTGAGCGCCGATGGTGATCTTCTGTCGGATGCCCAGGCGCTCCCGGCGATCACCGTCGCCGCGGTGCGGCCGTGAGCAGAGGTCTTCGTGGGCTGCTGCCGGCACGCAGCGACTACGCGCTGATACGGCGGACGTGGCGCGCAGACCTGGCAGCCGGTGTCACTGTCGGCATCGTCGCGCTGCCGCTGGCGCTGGGTTTCGGTGTGAGCTCGGGACTGAGTGCCGACGCAGGGCTCGTCACCGCCGTGATCGCCGGGATCGTCGCCGCCGTGTTCGGCGGATCGAATGTGCAGGTGTCCGGCCCCACCGGGGCCATGGTGGTCGTGCTCGTTCCCATCGTCGCCGCGCACGGCCCGGCGGCCGTCGCCGTGGTCAGCCTGCTCGTGGGGATCCTCGTGCTCGCGGCGGGCGCCTTGCGCCTCGGTCGCGCGGTGTCGTTTATCCCCTGGCCCGTCATCGAGGGGTTCACCCTCGGCATCGCGGTCATCATCTTCGCGCAGCAAGTGCCGGCGCTGGTGTCACCGCATACCGCCGCGGCGAGCGAACACAGCTCGAACGCCGTCGTCGCCGCCGCGCAGTCCATTGCTCGGCTCGATCCGGCATACGCGGTCTGGGCGTTCGGCGCCGTTGTCGTGGTGGCGATCTGCATGTTCGGCGCTCCCCGCCTGCACCGCGCGATCCCTGGATCGCTCGTCGGCATCGTCATCGTCGCTGCCGTCTCACTGGCCGTGGCCGCACCCCTCGTCCGCATCGGCGCTCTGCCCGCGTCGCTACCGGCACCCGCGCTTCCCGTCGTCGATCTCGCCGCACTGGGCCAACTCGCCATGCCGGCCGCGACGGTCGCGGCCTTGGCAGCGATCGAGTCGCTGCTCTCGGCGCGGGTTGCGGCGGGCCTCTCCGACACCGGGCCGTACGACCCCGACAGAGAGCTGGTCGGGCAGGGCTTGGCGTCGATCGCCTCGTCGCTCTTCGGCGGGATGCCCGCCACCGGTGCTATCGCCCGCACCGCGGTCAACGTCCGCGCCGGAGGCCGCAGCCGCCTCGCCGCGGTCACGCATGCACTCGTGCTGCTCGGCATCGTGCTGGTGGTCGCCGGACCCGTCGGACAGATTCCACTCGCTGCTCTCGCCGGCGTGCTGATGGTGACCGCCGTGCGCATGGTGAGTGTCGATACGGTGCGAGCCATCGTCCGATCGACGCGAGCGGATGCTGCGGCTTTCGTGGCGACGGCCGTCATCACCGTCTCGTTCGATCTCATCGTGGCGGTCATCATCGGCGTGGCCTTCGCTGGCTTCTTCGCCCTCCGCGGCATGTCACGTGCGTCGCGCGTGCGGCGCGAGGAGCTGCGGGGACACGCGGAACCCGGCGATGAGCGCATCGCGATTCTCCGTTTCGACGGACCGCTGTCGTTCACCTCTGCCGACCGCATCTTCGCCGAGGTCGATGCGATTCGCGACGTATCCGTCGTGATCATGCGGATGAGTCAGCTCGAGTTGGTCGATGCGACCGGTGCTCACATGCTGGGCGAGGTCGTGCGGTCGCTCGAACGACGCGGAATCACCGTACTCATCAAGGGCATCCAGCCCCGGCATGCCGGCCTGTTCGGCACGGTCGGGGTGCTCGATGCCCTTCGTCATCACCATCATCTGTTCGTCGACCTCCCCGGCGCGATCGCCCATGCCCGCAGCCACGTACGTCGTGAAACAGCGACCGCGTAGGCTGTGTGGGTTGCCGTCGGCGCCAGCAGTGCCGGATGTTTCAGACCACACCCCTCACCCATGGGAGTACCGCAGTGCCTGGAGAGAACCTCACCCGCATCGAGGCGCAGGAGCGCCGCGCGATCGTCGACACGCAGTCGTATGACGTCGCGCTCGATCTCACCCGCGGTTCGGAGGTGTTCGGCTCGCGCACGGTGGTGCGCTTCACGGCCACCGAAGGCGCATCGACGTTCATCGATCTGATCGCCCGCGACATCCGCGAGATCACGCTCAACGGCGTGCCCCTCGACCCCGCATCCTTCGCTGACGCGCGCATCGCGCTGCACGATCTCCGCGCCGAGAACGAGCTGATCGTCGACGCTGACTGCCTCTACACCAACACCGGTGAGGGCCTTCACCGCTTCGTCGACCCGGTCGACGGTGAGGTGTACCTGTACTCGCAGTTCGAGGTGCCCGACTCCCGCCGGGTCTTCGCGGTGTTCGAGCAGCCCGACCTCAAGGCAACCTTCCGCTTCACGGTGACCGCCCCGGCGGCGTGGAAGGTCGTGTCGAACTCCCCGACGCCCGATCCGGTCGCGGGCGACGAGGGTTCTGCGATCTGGGCGTTCGAGCCCACTCCGCGGATCTCGTCGTACATCACCGCTATCGTCGCAGGCCCCTACGAAGCGACGTTCAGCGAACTGACGAGCGCCTCCGGCGCGGTGATCCCTCTCGGCGTCTACGGCCGCAAGAGCCTGTGGCAGCACCTCGATGCGGACTACATCTTCGACAAGACCCGCGAGGGCTTTGCTTACTACGAGCAGAAGTTCGGTGTTCCGTACCCGTTCGCCAAGTACGACCAGCTCTTCGTCCCGGAGTTCAACGCCGGTGCCATGGAAAACGCGGGTGCGGTGACGTTCACCGAGACTTATGTCTTCCGCAGCAAGGTGACGGATGCCGTCAAGGAGCGCCGCGTCGTCACCATCTTGCACGAGCTCGCGCACATGTGGTTCGGCGACCTCGTGACGATGAAGTGGTGGAACGACCTCTGGCTGAACGAGTCGTTCGCCGAGTGGGCGTCCACGATCGCCACCGCCGAGGCCACCGAGTGGACCGAAGCGTGGACGACCTTCAACGCCATGGAGAAGACGTGGGCCTATCGCCAGGACCAACTGCCCTCCACGCACCCGGTCGTCGCCACGATCAACGACCTCGACGACGTTCAGGTCAACTTCGACGGCATCACATATGCCAAGGGCGGCTCGGTGCTCAAGCAGCTGGCCGCGTGGGTCGGCATCGACGCATTTTTCGCCGGCGTCGGCCAGTACTTCCAGAAGCACGCGTTCGGCAACACCGAGCTGTCCGACCTCTTGGTCGAACTCGAAGCGACGAGCGGTCGGGACCTCTCCGGATGGTCGAAGAAGTGGCTGGAGACCGCGGGCGTCAACACGCTGTCGCCCGAACTTCGGGTCGGCGACGACGGCGTCATCTCGCGTTTCGCTATCGTGCAGACCGCACCGGCCGACTACCCCACGATCCGCCCGCACCGTCTCGGCGTCGGCTTCTACTCACTCGACGGCGACGCGCTGGTGCGCACGCACCACGTGGAGCTCGATGTCGACGGCGACCTCACCGAGGTGCCCGAGCTCGTCGGCCAGCGCCAGCCCGCACTCATCCTCCTCAACGATGACGATCTGGCCTACGCGAAGATCCGTCTCGACGCGCGCTCGCTGAAGACGGCGATCGACCACCTGGCGAGCATCAGCGACCCGCTCGCGCGGTCGCTGGTGTGGGGCGCGGCATGGGACCAGACGCGGGATGCTGAGGCTTCGGCATCCGACTACATCGATCTCGTGCTGCGCAACATCGGCGCCGAGACGGAATCGACGACGGTGCGCACCACGCTCGCCCAACTGCAGCTTGCAGCCAACTCGTACGTGGCGCCGAAGACCCGGGATGCCGCCCGCGCCCGCGTCGCCGACGCGCTCTGGGAGCTCGCCGCGGCCGCGGAGCCCGGCAGCGACAGCCAGCTGCAGTTCGTGACGGCGTTCGCGAGTGCGGCTTCCACCGACGCCCACTGGGCACAGGTGCGCGAGCTTCGAGAAGGCAGCGTGACGCTTCCCGAGTTGGACATCGACGCCGACCTGTCGTGGGCGCTGCTCGTGTCGCTGGCCGCGGGTGGCGTCGTCACGGCCGCCGACATCGATGCGGCCCTCGCTGCGGACAACACGGCCAAGGGCGGCGAATTCGCCGCCCAGGCGAAGGCGGCGTTGCCGACCGTCGATGCGAAGCGGATCGCGTGGGCTTCGCTGGTCGACAGCGCCGAACTGCCCAACACGGTGGTCCGTTCGGCCGCCGCCGGATTCGTGCACCCGGCGGGTATCGAGGCACTGGAGGCCTTCGTCGCGCCGTACTTCGAGATGCTGCTGCCGATCTGGGAGTCGCGCACCTACCAGATCGCGAACTACCTGATCACCGGCCTCTACCCCGCGCCGCTGGCGTCGGTAGAGTTGCGTGACGCCACCCGCGCGTGGCTTGCGGCGAACACCGAGGCCCCCGCCGCGCTGCGGCGTATCGTCAACGAGAACCTCGCCGGCGTCGAGCGCGCACTCGCCGTGCAGGAGCGCGACGCCACGAGCTGAGTGCGACGCTGCCCGATCGGCCGCGCCTCCTTCCGATGATCGAGGCAGGCGCGGCCGATCTCATCCTCCCGCAGGATGTGCCGTCGACCTTCGGGGACGTAGCGTCGAAGAATGATCGTCGCTGAAAACCTCACGAAGAGATACGGAACCACCACCGCCGTCGATGACGTCTCGTTCGCTGTGCAGCCGGGGCAGGTCACCGGCTTCCTCGGCCCGAACGGGGCCGGCAAGTCGACCACGATGCGGATGATCGTCGGCCTCGACGCTCCGTCGGCGGGGCGCGTGAGCGTCGCCGGCCACCGGTACGCTCAGAGCCGGTCGCCGCTGACCGAGGTGGGCGTGCTGCTCGACGCAAAGGCTGTCCACACCGGCCGGTCCGCGCGCGGGCACCTGCGCGCGATGGCCGCCACCCACGGCATCCCAGACTCGCGCGTCGACGAGGTGATCGCTCTCACCGGCCTGGAGGCCGTCGCGCGTAAGCGCGCCGGTAAGTTCTCGCTCGGCATGGGCCAGCGCCTCGGTATCGCCGCCGCTCTGCTCGGCGACCCCCGCACCCTCATCCTCGACGAGCCGGTCAACGGCCTCGACCCCGAGGGGGTGCGGTGGGTGCGCCAGTTGGTACGCCACCTCGCAGCTGAGGGACGCACCGTGCTGCTATCGAGCCACCTCATGAGCGAGATGGCCCAGACCGCAGACCACGTGATCGTGCTCGGTCGTGGCCGCGTCCTGGCCGATGCGCCCCTCGACGAACTGGTACGGGCATGGACGCGCAATGAAGTGCTCGTGCGTACGCCGCGCGCCGCCGATCTCGCAGCTGCACTGGGCGCTGCCGACGTGACCGTGTCCGACGCAGGTGACGGCAGCCTGCTCGTCGGCGGCATGCCGGCCAGCGCCATCGGCGATGTCGCTGCCGACCGCGGCATCCCGCTGCATGAACTGACCCCGCGTACGGGATCGCTGGAGGAGGCCTACATGGCACTTACCGAGGGTTCCGTCGAGTACAAGACCAAGGAG
>CAUPYO010000080.1:0-7861 GCA_963515565.1 uncultured Microbacterium sp. | reverse complement strand
ACCCGTGCCCAGGCGCTGGGCACGCGCCTCGCCGCAGCGCTGACGCACACGCATCTGCTTGTCTTCCGACCGCGCGAGGCTCGCCCGGAAGCACTGCAGGCGCTCGTGGATGCCGGATGGAGCGCCGACGACATCGTGTCGCTCTCCCAGCTCGTCGCCTTCCTCAGCTTCCAGCTGCGGGTCGCGTGGGGGCTGCGCGTGCTCGCCGCGGCATCCGACCCCCTGGGGGCTTCTGGCGTCGATGCGTCCGCCCCCGTTTCCGCCCCCGTTTCCGAGGGAGTCTGACATGACCGAGATCGTCACCGCCTATGCCGAACTCAACCGCCCGGACGCGTTCACGCAGGAGGGGCTCGGCTGGGTGCCGTGGCTGCTGCCCGTCGCCGAAGACGAGCTGACCGACGCGCAGCGCGACGCACTCATCGAGCCGGCGCGCGCGAAGATGCCGTACTTCCGACTGCTTGCCCGCGATCCCGAAGCCCTGCGTGCGCGGACGCTCACCGACCTCGACATCTTCTACAACGTCTCGGGCGGCATCGGTCGCGCCGAGCGCGAACTCGCGGCGGCGGCGACCTCGCGCCACAACGGTTGCGTGTTCTGCGCGTCGGTGCACGCCGCGGCCGCCACGCGCGAATCGGGCCGCGAGGCCGACGTGCAGCGTCTGCTCGACGAGGGCGTGGAGGCCGACCTCGGCGACGAGACGTGGAACGCGGTGGTCGCGGCATCCGTCGCCCTCGCCGACACCCCGCTCGACTTCGGCCCCGCCGACATCTCACGCCTGCGGGCGGCGGGCCTCGACGATGCCGAGATCGTCGATGTCATCGGCGGCGCCGCGTTCTTCAATTGGGCGAACCGGCTGATGCTGTCGCTCGGCGAACCCGAGGTGCCGGCGCGTCGCGCGTCGGCCCGATAGTCGTTTCCTGATCGCTTCCCCCAGATTTCGAGGACACTGATGAGCATTCCCACCCTTCTCGACCACGTCGTCATCGCCGGACCCGACCTGACCGCGCTCGTCGACTGGTTCGCCGAACGCACCGGTGTGGTCGCCGCACCCGGCGGCGCCCACCCCACCGGCACCGCCAATGCCCTCGTCGCGCTCACCGTCGACGGGGAGCGCGGGCCGCAGTACATCGAGCTGATCGGGCCCAACCCCGACCGCGCCGAGCCCGAGCCGCCCGAGACCTTCGGCATCTCGACGCTCACCGCGCCGAGCGTGCAGGCCTACGCCGTGCACCCCGCCGACATCGAAGCCACCGTCGCCACCGCGCGCGCCGGCGGCTACGACCCGGGCGATGTCAGCGACCTGTCCCGCCGCACGCCCGACGGGACGCTCCTGGAATGGCGCCTCACCCGCGGCGAGAACCGCCGACTCGATGTGCCGTTCCTCATCGACTGGGGTACCACCGCGCAGCCCGGCCTCAGTGACATCCCGTCGATCGAGCTCGTCTCGCTCGTGCGCACCGAGCCCGACCCGGCTCCGCTGCAACAGATCCTCGCCGCGTACGGACTGGGCGATGGGGTCGCGAAGGTCGTTGCGGGCGACCGGTCGGCGTTCCGACTGACCCTGCGCACCGCTGACGGCGAGATCGTCGAGCTGTGAGCACAGACGCGCCGGGCGACGCCGCGGTCGCGGACGCGGTCGAGGCGCTGCGTCCGGAGCTCGCCCGACTCGCGCGTGAGCTCTACGACCATCCCGAGATCGGCTTCGAGGAGCAAGCCTCGGTCGCGCGCATCGCCGCGCTGCTGGCCGCGCACGGGGTGGATGCCGAGGTCGGCGCCTTCGGACTCGACACCGCCCTGCGGGCCACGGTATCGCCGCCCATCGGTGCGGCCGGGGCCACGGCATCCGCCCCGCACTTCGCGATCATCGCCGAGTACGACGCGTTGCCGGGCATCGGGCACGCGTGCGGCCACAACATCATCGCGGCCGTCGCCGCGGGAGCCTTCCTCGCGGCGGCACCGATCGTCGCGCGTCTCGGCGGGCGTCTCTCGCTCATTGGCACTCCCGCGGAAGAGAACGGCGGCGGCAAAGAGCTGATCATCCGCGCGGGGGGCTTCGACGACGTGGATGCCGCGGGCATGGTGCACCCGTCGAGCGGTTCGGGCACGAGCTCGGTGCTCGGCCAGCGCACCACGGGCGTGCGACGGGTCGCCGTGACCTTCCACGGTCGGGCTGCCCATGCCGCCGGCGCGCCCTGGCTCGGCCGCAACGCCCTCGATGCCGTCGTCACGGCGTACCAGAGCATCGCGCAGCTGCGTCAGCACATCCTCCCGACCGACCGCCTGCACGGGATCATCACCGACGGCGGCGCGGCGCCCAACATCGTGCCCGAGCGCGCGTCGGCGCTGTTCTACGTGCGCTCTGCCGAGGTCGGGCAGCTCCGCGAACTGACCGAACGCGTCGTGGCGGTGCTCGAAGGCGCGGCGCGGGCGACCGGCACGCGCGCCGAGATCGACGTCGACCCGGTGCCGCCCTACCTGCCGCTGCAGACGAACACCGCGCTGACCACGCGGTGGATCGACGCCTTCGCCGCCCGCGGCCACGAGATTCCACCGCCCGCGGCGCCGCCGCAGGGCGGTCCGTCGACCGACATGGGCAACGTCAGTCGCATCGTGCCGTCGATCCATCCTTCGCTCGGTCTCGGCGGTCCCGACGACGTCTTCCCCCACAACGCCGCCTTCGCCGACCTCACGGTGCTGCCCGCGGCGATCGACGCCCTGGTGGATGCCGCCGCAGCCCTGGCCGCGACCGCGGTGACCTACGCCGCCGACCCGCAGCTGCGCGCCGCCGCGGCCGCCGAGTTCGCGGCATCCGGGGGTCCGTCGCGCTGGGACGACTGACCCGCCCGCGGCCCGCGTCGTCCGGGGCCTTCCGTAGTGTGGAGCCATGGCCGAGCCGAACGCGCAACAGCAGAGCTATCTCGGGGTCGCCATCGCTTTCTTCGCGATCGCGATCTCGATGGGGCTGACGATGCACAACTGGGCGATCGCGTTGCCGTTCGGCGTGCTCGCGGTCGTCTTCCTCCTCATCGGTCGCACGTCCGCAGCCGACGCCGACGACCCCCACGACGAGTCGTAGGTCCGCCCGCGTCAAGGGGGCCGAAGCATCCGTTCACGCGAGGCAGGATGGTCGCATGACGATCGAGGTGTGGGCGCCGCGTGCGGCGCGGGTGCGACTGCGACGGCCCGGGTTCATCGATATCGATCTCACCCCGCGGGATGCCGGGTGGTGGACGACTCCCGCGCTCCTGGAAGCCGGCGACGAGTACGGCTTCGGTGTCGGTGACGTGCGTCCCGACCCGCGCTCACACCGCCAGCCCCGGGGTGTGCACGAGTTCTCGGCGTGGGACGATGCGGCATCCTTCGCCTGGACCGACGCCGCCTGGACGGGACGCCAGCTCGCCGGCGGGCTCATCTACGAACTGCATGTCGGCACGTTCACGCCCGAGGGCACGTTGGATGCCGCGATCGAGCGCCTGCCGCACCTCGTCGACCTCGGTGTCACCCACGTCGAACTGCTGCCGGTGAACGGCTTCAACGGCACCCACAACTGGGGCTACGACGGCGTGCTCTGGTACACGGTGCAGGAAGACTACGGCGGGCCCGAGGCCTACCGCCGCTTCGTCGACGCGGCGCACGCGGCGGGTCTCGCGGTGGTGCAGGACGTCGTTTACAACCACCTGGGTCCGTCGGGGAACTACCTTCCCGAGTTCGGGCCGTATCTGCGCGACGGACAGAGCAACGCGTGGGGCTCCAGCGTCGATCTCGACCAGCGCGCGGTGCGCGACTACATCATCGACAACGCCCTGATGTGGCTCGGCGACATGCACGTCGATGGGCTGCGTCTGGATGCCGTGCACGCCCTGCACGAGTCGGCCGGAAGCCCCGTGCACATCCTGCAGGAGATCGCCGAACGCGTCGATGCACTGTCGGCCCACCTCGGTCGCCCGCTGACACTCATCGCGGAGAGCGACCTCAACGACCCGGTCATGATCCTGCCGCGCGAGGCGGGCGGGTATGGACTGACCGCCCAGTGGGTCGATGACTGGCATCACGCCGTGCACGTCGCCCTCACCGGAGAGACCGAGGGCTACTACGCAGACTTCGCCGAGCCTCAGGCGCTCGCCAAGACCTGGACCGGCGGCTTCTTCCACGACGGCACCTTCTCGTCGTTCCGGGGTCGCAACTGGGGCGCGCCGATTCCCGACGCTGTCCCGTCGTGGCGGCTGGTCACTTTCGCGCAAGACCACGACCAGATCGGCAACCGTGCCGCCGGCGACCGCCTCAGCCAGTCGCTCTCCTCTGCGCGGCTCGAAGTTGCGGCTGTGCTGACTCTGTCGGCCCCGGGGACGCCGATGCTGTTCATGGGGGAGGAATGGGGAGCCTCGACACCGTGGCAGTTCTTCACGTCGCACCCCGAACCCGAACTGGCCGAGGCGACGCGGAAGGGACGTACCGCGGAATTCGCGCGCATGGGGTGGGACGAGTCGCTCGTGCCCGACCCGAACGATCCTGCGACGTTCGAGCGCTCGAAGCTCGACTGGTCGGAGCCCGACGAGCCCGGCCACGCTCGTCTGCTGTCGCTGTACCAGGCCCTGTCGCGGCTGCGTCGTCGGCGGCCCGAGCTGACCGATCCGGATCGCCGCGGGCACGGCGCCGAGAGCGTCGGCGCCGGGCGGTGGATTCTCCATCGCGACACCGCGGCGGTGTACGTGAATCTGTCGGCCGAGCCGTGGACGGTCGATCTCCCGAGCCTCGAGGTGTGGCTGACGACCTCGACGGTCCACGACCACGTGGTCTACGCCGGACCGCTGGTGCTCTCGCCCGACTCGGCCGCGATCGTCGGTGCTCGTGACACCGACGGTCCGCTGCCTACGCGCGGCCACACGGAGTATCGCGCCGGAAACTGAGCAGGCGCGTCGCGGGGCATTCCTTCGCCCGGAGGTCACCTTGTCGACGGCGCAGCGGTTCCGGAGGGAGAGAGCCGATTGCCGACGGTGGAAGGGGTCGTGCACGATCGCCGGGAGGGCCGTGGTGACCCCGACTCCGCCCACGAGGAGTCGAGTGTGACGTTGGCTGGCATCAGGCGGCGAGAGGAGCGCCTTCACATCTGGTAGGTGGCGAGCTCTACGAGATTCCGGTCGGGATCGCGCACGTAAACACTGCTCATGGGGCCCCGCGCGCCCTCACGTGTGACGGGACCGACCTCGATGGCAACACCTGTTGCGTCTAGGGCGGCCACGATCGTTTCGATGGCGCCGTCGACGACGACACAGAAGTCAGCGCTACCCGGAGTGGGATGCGCGGCAAAAGGAGACACAGGCTTCGAGGCGGGGTGCAGGTTGATCTTGTTCTGCGCGAAACGTACCCAGTGGCGTCCCCTGTTCTCGATGTACTCGAACCCGAGCCGGGTGTAGAAGGCCGCCGAGGTCTCAATGGACTCCACCGTGAGGACCAAGTGGTCAAAGCCTGTGGGCTGTATACGCAGGTGCTCCTTCATTTCTCCAGTGTGCGCTCCAGCGCGTCTCGCTAATATTGTCTAACGCTGTTATATTTTCTAACGGAGGTAGATCATATGACTGATCCGATGATTGCTGGCCGCGACGACAGTTGCGCCACGGCCGCCGCCGCCCGTGGCGCGCGAAACCGATCGAAGGTCTCGCTGTGACTGGGCGTCGCGAGCGGGTGCACGCCGCCAACCGTGAGCAGATCTTTGCCGTAGCCCGCGAGATTGTGGCTGCAGAGGGGGCGCCGGCGGTGACGATTCGACGCGTCGCCGCCGAGATCGGCTACACCGCGCCGATCGTCTACCAGCACTACGCCGACAAAGCGGCTCTTCTCGACGCAGTCATGGTCGACGCATACGACCGTCTGGGATCGACGTTGCGTGACGCTCTGGGCCACGATCCTTCCCAGGGACCGCGTGAGATTGTGCGCGCGTATCTCGACTTCGCGGCAGCGAACAATCGGGTGTTCCTTTTCATGCACGGAATGGGTGGCGTCGACGTGCCGCCGCCGCGACGCCTCGAAGCCGCGCACGAGGTCATCGCCGTCACCGTCGAGACGCTCACTCGATGGCGCGCGACGATCGAGCGGCCCCACGCGATCGACGTCGATACTCAGGCCGAGGCCCTCTGGGCGGTCGCCACCGGACTCGCGTTGACCGCTTTCGCGCAGCCCCACGGATTCGACCGGGTGCATGCTCTCGCCGCGCTCACGATAGAGCCGATGCTGGGAGCGTGGGGTGGCGCCGAGGCGCAGCGATGACCGCCGGCGCAGCCACCTCGACGCGGCGTGCCGCCACGACCGTCCTCGCTGCGTCGACGCTCACGATCATGGCGGCGGCGGTGATCTCCCCCAGCCTTCCCGCGATGCGAGCGGCATACGAATCAGTCCCGGGCGCGGATCTCCTCGTGAAACTGGTCGTGACGATCACATCGGCGGCCATTGCCGTTTCCGCGCCACTGTCCGGGGTCGTGGCATCCCGCATCGGCACGAGCCCGGTGCTTCTCGCCGGGCTCATCGTGTACGCCGTGAGCGGGACGGCGGGGCTGATCGTTACCGACCTCGCGTGGCTGATGGTCACCCGTGTGGCTCTCGGCGTAGCCGTCGGCGCGATCATGACGTCCGTGAGTACCACGATCGTCGCGCTCTGGCGCGGCGACGAACGAGCTCGATTGCTCGGAGGCCAGCAGGTGTTCGCGAGTCTGGGCGGCGTGATCTTCCTCTCGCTCGCGGGGTGGCTGAGCACGATCTCCTGGCGGGCCCCTTTCATCATCTACGCCGCGGCACTGCTCGTCGTCCCCTTTGCGATCATGGGCTCCCTGGCACCACCATCGCTCCGGGACCCGACGGCGGTCGAGACGAGTCCGTCGCACCGCGGTCGTCTCCTCGGCATCTATGCTTTGGCGTTCGGGGCAACGGCGGTGTTCTTCCTCGCGCCGACGCAACTGCCCTTCGTCCTCGATGCTCTGGGAGTCAGCACGGCGGTGACAGGTCTCGTCGTGGCGGCCAGCACCGCGACCGGCGTCATCGGGTCCCTCTCGTTCTCCGCCATCCGGCGGCACCTGGCACCCGCGAGCGTAGCCGCCACGAGCCTCGCCCTCCTCGGTCTCGGGTGGGCGGTGATCGGTCTGGCCGCGGCAAGCACCTGGGTGGGTGTGCTGATCGGTGCGTTCATCGGTGGTATCGGAGTCGGACTGATCGTTCCCGACCTGAATCTGTGGGTCAGCGACCTCGCGAATCCCGCGCGCCGCGGCCTACTGCTCGGCGGCCTCGTGTCGGCGATCTTCGCGGGCCAGTTCTTCTCGCCGATTCTCGCCCAGCCCCTTCTCAGCCTCACCGACATCGGTACGACCTTCTCGGCCGGGGGTGTCGCCGCCCTCGTCGTCGCGATCCTCCTTGTGGCCTCCGAACGTTTCTCTTCGTCTCGCGCATCGACCGATGCCGAGCTCCTCCTCGAGAAAGGACAGAACAGATGATCTATCACGGCAACCGCTTCACGTTCAAGGACGGTGTGACCGATGAGCAGAAGGCAGAGGCCCTCGAGAGCCTGCACAATCAGGGCGAGCAGATCGAGGCCGTGCGCTCATTCGTCGTGGGCACCGACCACGGCGGTGAGTTCGAGTACGGGGCCGTCTTCGTCATCGACGACCTCGATGGCTACTGGGAGTACCTCACAGCTCCCTCGCACGCCCACACCGACCGCATTGGTCTCCCGCTGCTCGACCGCTTCGACTCGTACGACATCACCGACGACCCCGACCCTGAGATCGGTCGTCGCATCGCCGAATTGCACCAGCGCCGATACGACGGCAACCCCGCATTGACGCAGCTCGTGCGCGACCTTCCCACCTACAACGGC
>CAUPYO010000079.1:0-7903 GCA_963515565.1 uncultured Microbacterium sp. | reverse complement strand
TGCTCGTGGCTGCGTCCGCGAGGGTCTGTGGCGTCGGTGGGGCGCTGACTTACACGTCTTCCTGGGTGGACAGGGAGAGGAGGGCTCCGACCCGCTCCCGGCCGCGCATGTAGGGCGACGGCTCGAAGCCCGGGTGGCGTCTCGTCTGCACGACGAAGATGGCGAGGCCGACGATCACGCCGAAGATGGCGGCCCAGACATTGGTGCGCAGACCGAAGAAGACCTCGCTCGGGTCGATGCGGATACTCTCCCAGACGATGCGGCCGGCGCTGTACCAGATGAGGTAGATCGCGAACACGCGCCCCCACTGCAGACGCAATCGCGAGCCGACCCACAGCAGCACGATCACGCCGAGCGAGTTCCAGATGACCTCGTAGAGGAAGGTGGGATGGAACAGCGTGCCCGCGGGCAGTCCGACGGGCCAGGCCGGATTCGGGTAGTCGATCTGCAGACCCCACGGCAGGTCGGTGGGCAGACCGTAGAGCTCCTGGTTGAACCAGTTGCCGAAGCGCCCCATCGCCTGTGCGAGCAGAAGTCCGGGGGCGAGGGCGTCGGCGAACGTCCAGAAGCGGATGCCAGTCCACTTGCAGCCGAGCCATGCGCCGATCGCACCGCCGATGAGGGCGCCGAAGATCGCGATGCCGCCGTCCCAGACGTTCCAGATCGCGTCGCGGACGAACGGGTTCCACCAGTCGCGGCCCTGCTCGAAGTAGAAGCCCCAGTGCGTGAGCACGTGGAAGGCGCGAGCGCCGATGATGGCCAGAGGCACGGCCAGCAGACAGATGTCGATGACGACCCAGGACTCTGCTCCGCGCTTGGTCAGACGGTGGTTCGTGATGAACGCGGCGACGACGATGCCGGCGAGAATGCACAGCGCGTAGAAGTGGATCGTCAGCGGGCCGATCTGGAAGGAGCTGATCGGCGGGCTCGGGATGCTGGCGACGACAGAGGCGGAGGAAAGCACGTGGGCAGTCTACTTTGCCGTCGGCGCGGGCGCCGTCAGCGGCCGGTGCCCGCGGTGAGGGCCCGCGTCTCGGCTGCCAGAGCCTCGACGCCCCCGTCGCGGAGCGCACGCACGAGCGCCGTACCGACGATGGCGCCGTCGGCGTACTCGAGCACGCCGGACACCTGATCGGGCGTCGAGATGCCGATGCCGACGCAGGCGTGCTCGACGCCGAAGCTGCGCAGGCGCGCCACCAGAGTGCGCGCGGCAGCATCCAACTCGGCCCGCTCGCCCGTGATGCCCATCGTCGACACCGTGTACACGAAGCCGGTGGAGGCGTCCGCGATCATGCGAAGCCGCTCGTCGGTCGAGGTGGGGGCGGCGAGGAAGACGCGATCCAGCCCCGTCCGCTCGGAGGCGGCGACCCAGTCGGCCGCCGCATCGGGGGTGATGTCGGGCGTGATCAGCCCCGCCCCCCCGGCGGCGAGCAGTTCGTCCGCGAAGCGGTCGACGCCGTACTGCATCACCGGGTTCCAATAGGTCATCACCAGGATGGGGACCTCGACGCGGGCCGCGATCTCCCGCACCGCCGTGAAGGTGTCACGCAGGCGGAAACCGGCCGCCAGGGCCGTCTGCGTCGCCTCCTGGATGATGAGACCGTCCATCACCGGGTCGGAGTAGGGCGGACCGAGCTCCAGGATGTCGGCGCCGTTCTCGGCGAGGGCGACGGCGGCGTCGATGCTGGTCTGCAGATCGGGAAAACCCAGCGGAAGGTAACCGACGAAGGCGCCCCGTCCCTCCGCCTTGGCTGCGTCGATCGCCGCAGCGACACGAGAACTCACGCCGTCGCTCCGTCGTCGTAGAGGCCGAACCAGCGTGCCGCGGTGTCCATGTCTTTGTCGCCGCGTCCCGACAGGTTGACGGCGATGATCGCGTCGGGTCCGAGTTCGCGTCCAAGCCGCAGAGCGCCCGCGAGGGCGTGAGCGGATTCGATCGCGGGAATGATGCCCTCGGTCCGAGACAGCAGACGCAGGGCGTCCATGGCTTCGGCATCCGTGGCGGGGATGTACTGCGCGCGGCCGATGTCGGCCAGCCAGGCGTGCTCCGGACCGACACCGGGGTAGTCCAGGCCCGCCGAGATCGAGTGCGACTCGATGGTCTGACCGTCCTCATCCTGCAGCACGAACGTCTTCGCACCGTGCAGCACGCCGGGGCGTCCGCGCTCGATGGATGCCGCGTGCCGGGGCGTGTCGACGCCGTCTCCGGCCGCCTCCACACCGTAGAGCTTCACGTCGGGGTCGTCGAGGAAGGCGTCGAACATGCCGATCGCGTTCGATCCGCCGCCGACGCAGGCGATCACGACATCGGGAAGGCGACCCGTCTCTTCCCGCAACTGCGCGCGCGCCTCTTCCGAGATGATCTTCTGGAAGTCGCGGACCATGGCGGGGAACGGGTGCGGCCCGGCGGCGGTGCCGAAGATGTAGTTGGTGGTCTCCACTGACGCCACCCAGTCGCGGTAGGCCTCGTTGATCGCGTCTTTCAGCGTGCGCGAGCCGGTCGTCACCGGGACGACCTCCGCCCCGAGGAGGCGCATCCGAGCGACGTTGAGTGCCTGGCGCTCGGTGTCGACCTCGCCCATGTACACGGTGCACTCGAAGCCGAACAGCGCCGCCGCGGTCGCCGTCGCCACGCCGTGCTGGCCGGCCCCGGTCTCGGCGATGACGCGTTTCTTGCCCAGACGCCGGGTCAGCAGTGCCTGGCCGATGACGTTGTTGATCTTGTGTGAGCCCGTGTGGTTGAGGTCTTCTCGCTTGAGGAAGATCCGCGCTCCCCCGGCGTGCGCGGCGAATCGCGGCACCTCGGTGAGAGCGGACGGACGGCCGGCGTAAGAGTGCAGCAGAGACGTGAACTCTGCCGCGAAGGCGGGATCTGCCTTGGCCGACTCGTACACGGCGGTCAGCTCGTCGATCGCGGCGATCAGCGACTCGGGCATGTAGCGGCCGCCGAAGTCACCGAAGAACGGCCCGTGCTGGTCGCGCAGGCTCGTCATCGTCCCGCGTCCAAGAAAGCGTGCAGCGTCGTGACCGGATCGTTGGTGACGAGGGCTTCGCCGATGAGGACGACGTCGGCGCCGGCGGCGCGATAGTGCGCGACGTCGTCGGGCGTGCGCACCGCCGACTCGGCGATCTTCACGGCGTCCGCCGGGAAACGATCGGCGAGCGAGCCGAACAGGTCACGGTCGAGCTCGAACGTCGAGAGGTTGCGGGCGTTGACGCCGATGAGCTTCGCGCCCAGGTCGGCCGCACGCTCGAGCTCTTCGCCCGAATGCGTCTCCACGAGCGGCGTCATTCCCAGCTGCACGACGAGATCGTGCAACTGCTGCAGGAGAGGCTGCTCGAGGGCGGCGACGATCAGCAGCACGAGGTCGGCGCCGGACGCGCGCGCTTCGAGCACCTGATACGCCGTGGCGATGAAGTCCTTGCGGAGCACGGGAAGCGACACGCGCTGCTTGACGGCTTCGAGGTCGGCCAGCGAGCCTTTGAACTTCCGTCCCTCGGTGAGCACCGAGATCGCCGAGGCGCCGCCCTCTTCGTAGCGTGCGGCCTGCAGAGCCGGATCGGGGATATCTGCCAGATCGCCGCGCGACGGGCTCGCGCGCTTCACTTCGGCGATGATCTTCACGCGGTCTGCCGGCGAGAGGGCCGCCAGCGCGTCGATTGCGGGAGCCTGGGCAAGCGCATCGCGCTCGACGTCGCGAAGGGGACGTGCTTGTTCTCGAGCCTGCGCGTCTTCGACGGCGCCGGCGGTGAGGCCATCGAGCATGTCAGTGCTGCTTCGGTGCGTACTTCGGACCGTTCGCGCCGTAGCCGGCTTTCGCCAGCACCCAGCCCACGACCGCGCCGACGACGAGAAGTCCTGCGGAGGCCCAGACGAGCACCGGCATGTCGAACCAGTAGAAGACCGTGCCGAGGGTGACGGCGAGGAGCATGATCACCACGGCCGTCCAGGCGGCGGGCGAGTGTCCGTGGCCGGGGTCGTCGATGCTGTTGCTCATGATGCTCCTCGGTCTGATTCGGGTTGTTGTCAGTCTAGCGGGCGGTGGGATCGTCGCCGTGCGATAGCTCGTCCCACGAGTCGATGGCATCGTACGGTCGCGACTCTATGAGAACCGCCCCCGGAGCTATGGTCTGTTTTCGAGACGCCCCAGAGCCATCGGCCTGGAAGCGCCGCCCCGACCGTCGCCACCGATGCGAGGTCGCGATCGTGAGGGCACCGCCGCAGACGATGAACACTCCCGCCACCGCGGTCAGCCACGGCCAGGGGCTCGCGGTGACCGACAGCACCAACCCGGCGATCGCGTCGGTACCCGACAGCCCGGTGGCGGTCGTGACGGAGGCGGCGACGGCATCCAGCGGGTGATCGAGCGCGATGCGCGCCGCGCCGATCGCCAGGGTGCCGCCGATGGCGAGTGCGACGGCGCCGAAGACGTAGCGCAGAACGCGCCCGACCACGGTCAGCGCGAGCCCGAGGGCGAGTGCCGCCAGGCTCAACGGGGCGAGCACGGTGAACGCCTTCGCTCCCGCGACCTCCAGCGACGCGGTTGCTCCGGCGTCGAGGTTCACGCCCAGCCACGTCTGCGTCGATGAGATGATCGCGAGGGCTCCCCCGAAGATGATCGCCAGCACGGCGAACGTGCGCGCGCGTGCGCTCACGAGGTGCCTGCCTCGGCGGAGGCGGTCGTCGGGGACAGATCGTCCGCATCGAAGCAGGTGTGGTCGCCGGTGTGGCAGGCGGCGCCGATCTGCTCGACGGCGATCAGGAGGGCATCGCCGTCGCAGTCGAGACGCGCGCCGCGCACGTACTGGGCATGGCCCGAGGTGTCGCCCTTGCGCCAGTACTCCTGGCGCGATCGCGACCAGAAGGTCACCCGCCCCTCGGTGAGTGTGCGGCGGAGGGCCTCGGCATCCATCCATCCGAGCATCAACACCTCGCCGGTGTCGTACTGCTGGATGATCGCCGGTGCGAGTCCGTCGGCGTTGAAGACGACGCGCGCGATGCGGGCGTCGGTGTCGTCGGCGCTCATCGGCGCACCTCGATCCCGTCGGCGCTGAGCGCATCCTTGACATCGCCGATCGTCAGCTGACCGGAGTGGAAGACGGATGCCGCGAGCACCGCATCGGCGCCGGCGTGCACGGCCGGGGCGAAGTGGTCGGCGCTGCCGGCGCCGCCCGAAGCGATCACCGGCACCGAAGACACCTCACGCATGAGGGCGACGAGTTCGAGGTCGAAACCGTCTTTCGTGCCGTCGGCGTCGATCGAGTTCACGAGCAGCTCGCCGGCGCCGCGGTCGATCGCTTCGCGCGCCCAGTCGAGCGCGTCGAGTTGGGTCGCGGTGCGTCCGCCGTGCGTGGTCACGACGAATCCCGACCGGGTGCCGGGGGCGCGCTTGACATCGAGCGAGAGAACGAGCACCTGCGCGCCGAAGCGGTCGGCGATCTCGCCGACGAGCTCGGGGCGCGCGATCGCGGCGGAGTTGACCCCGACCTTGTCGGCTCCCACCGCCAGCAGCCGAGCCACGTCGTCGGCCGTGCGCACTCCCCCACCCACGGTGAGCGGAATGAACACCTGCTCGGCAGTACGCCGGACGACGTCGTAGGTCGTCGACCGGTCATCGACGGTGGCGGTCACGTCGAGGAAGGTGAGTTCGTCGGCGCCCTGGGCGAAGTACACCGCGGCGAGTTCGACCGGGTCACCCATGTCGCGCAGGTTCTCGAAATTGACACCCTTCACGACGCGACCGGCGGCCACGTCCAGGCACGGGATGACGCGTCGCGCGAGCGACATGTCAGAGCCTCGCGTTGTGGATCGGCGTGACGAGAATCGCGCGCGCGCCGATCGCGTAGAGGGCATCCATCACCTGGTTCACCGTCTTGCGCGGGCTCATCACCCGCACCGCCACCCACTCGGGGTCGCGCAGCGGTGAGATGGTGGGCGACTCGATGCCGGGGGCGAGGGCCACCGCGTCGTCGACGAGCGACGCCGGCAGGTCGTAATCGATGAGCACGTACTGGCGGGCGACCATGACGCCGCGCAGACGCCGCAGGAGCGTCTGCGTGCCGACGGCCTCGGCCGGAGCGCCGATCAGCACGGCCTCCGACTGCAACAGGACCGGGCCGAAGATCTCGAGTCCGGCTTGCTTGAGCGTCGTCCCGGTGGAGACGACGTCGGCGACGGCGTCAGCCACGCCGAGCTGCACGGCCGATTCCACGGCGCCGTCCAGCGGCACCAGGTCGACGGCGACTCCCTGCTGGTCGAGGAACCCGTCGACCAGGCCCGGATAAGCCGTTGCGACGCGAAGCCCTTCGAGGTCGGTGACGTTCTCGAAGCGCCCGGGAGGGCCTGCGAAGCGGAACGTCGATCCGCCGAAGCCGAGCTGTTCGATCTCGCGCGCCCCCGGCATCCGGGCATCCAGCAGCAGGTCGCGGCCGGTGATGCCGACGTCCAGCGCACCGGAACCGACGTATGTCGCGATGTCCTTCGGGCGCAGATAGAAGAACTCGACCTCGTTGACGGGGTCGATGATGTGCAGGTCTTTCGGATCGCGACGGCCGGTGTATCCGGCCTCCGCGAGCATCTCGGCGGCGGTGTCGGCGAGCGACCCCTTGTTCGGCACGGCGATGCGCAGCATGGGTGAAGGGCTTTCGGTGTCGGAGCGAGCGGAGGAGGAAGCGCGCTCAGAGATGTCGGTAGACGTCGTCGAGGGTGAGTCCTTTGGCGAGCATGAGCACCTGCAGGTGGTACAGCAGCTGCGAGATCTCTTCAGCCGTCTCGTCGTCGGACTGGTACTCCGCGGCCATCCACACTTCGGCGGCCTCTTCGACGATCTTCTTGCCGATGGCGTGCACGCCGCGATCGAGCTGGGCGACGGTGCCGGAACCCTCGGGACGGGTCTGGGCGGTCGCCGTCAGCTCCGCGAACAGGGCGTCGAAGGTCTTCACCCTCACAGGTTACCGGTCTCGCGCCGGGCCGAGCGGCGCTGTGACATCAGTGACGGTGGTGCTCGGTGGCCAGACGCCGCAGCGCGGCGATGGCACGGTCGGGTTCGGCGGCACCGAAGACCGCGGAACCCGCCACGAAGGTGTCGGCCCCGGCCTCGGCGGCTTGCGCGATCGTCGATTCGGAGATGCCGCCGTCGACCTGCAGCCACACCTGCGATCCGCGCCGGCGCGCCTCGTCGTGCAGCCGCGCGAGCTTCGGCATCTGATCAGCCATGAACGACTGCCCCCCGAAGCCCGGCTCTACGGTCATCACGAGGATCTGGTCGAACTCGTCGAGCACCTCGAACAGGCCGTCCACAGGGGTGGCCGGCTTCACCGCGACGCCGGCACGCGATCCGATCGCGCGAAGCTTGCGCGCGAGGGTGACGGGGTCGGTTGCGGCCTCGAGGTGGAAGGTGACCGATGCCGCGCCCAGTTCGGCGTAGCCGGGAGCCCATCTGTCGGGGTCGGAGATCATGAGATGCACGTCCAGCGGTACCGGGCTCGTGGCCTGGATGCGCTCGACCATCTGCGGGCCGAATGTCAGGTTCGGGACGAAGTGGTTGTCCATGACATCGACGTGCACGAAGTCGGCGTTCGCGATGCGCGCCAGATCTGCCTGCATGTTGACGAAGTCGGCGGCCAGGATGCTCGGGTTGATTCGTGCCACTGCCCCATTATCCACATGCTGCCCGCGCGCTCGGCCCGCCGTCGGTAGGGTCTCTGGTGAATCACGGGGGTGGTGCGCGCCGATGGGCGCACGGCCGGGCGACCGACGAGAGGGTGGACGATGAGCGGGAACGGTGACGATCAGGCGCCGGTGTGGGATGCCGAGCGCGGCGAATGGACCGCGGGCGCATTGCGGTGGGATGCCGCGGCGGCCCAGTGGGTGCCGCGCACGACGGAGGCGGCTGCAGAGGCT
>CAUPYO010000078.1:0-7948 GCA_963515565.1 uncultured Microbacterium sp. | reverse complement strand
GTGACAGGTCGAGCCCCGCCCACTCGATCTTGAGTCGAGCCAGATCGTGAGCATCGGTGACATCTGCCCGGCGCACATCGATCCACATGTAGATCATGGGTGCACGACGGGCCTGCCGTACTGGCGACAGACGTACACCCGGCGGAACCGCGCCCTCATGCGGGCCTCATCCTCGATGCGGCCGTGCAGGAACGCGCTAACCGGTGTGCTAAGTCCGTCTGGGGTCATGAAGCCGGCGTCGTCGTCACCGTCGTTCAGGTACACGTGCAGGTACCGATACTGCTCCGAGAACCCGTGACTCCGGTACCAGCGGTTCGCAGCGACGTCTTCCCGGGTCCAGGCGTCCAATGTCTCGACACGAGCGGCTTCGAGGCGCGAGAGCGCTTCGCGGAGCAGCACTGCCCCGACTCCCACGCCCTGGTAGTCCGGGTGGGTGGCGACAGTGTCGATCGTGGCCGCTTTGCCCTCGATCTCGACATCCAGGATGCCGATGACTTCGCCGGTCGGACTCACCGCCACCAGAGCAATCGATGGGTCTGTGAGAACGGTTCGATGCGGCTTGACGTCGTCGTAGTACTGCGTACCGAGGAACGACAGAATGCGGCAACGAAGCCAGCCGCGTTCATCGGCAGGGCAATAGGCGCGCACCGTGAAGGGTGCAGAGGAAATGGACATGGGTTTTCCGATCGTCGAGAACGCGGGCGCGCGAAGAGGCGGCGACCACGGAGGTGTGAAGTGAGCAGGAAAAGCTCATCTCGACGTCATGCCACCAGTATGCCTTGGACTGCTCGCATCGGCGATCGCTCCTGTCCCGGATAGTCTCGGGACGTGGCGTACGAAGACTCTCGGCTCGTGGAGCTCTACGACATCGACAATCCCGACGGGCCAGACCACGACTTCTACCGATCACTCGCGGACGAGACCGGAGCAACGTCGATCCTCGACCTCGGGTGCGGGACTGGCATGCTGACGGTGAGCCTCGCACGGGCCGGGCGCGACGTCATCGGCGTCGATCCCTCAGCAGCGATGCTCGCCTTCGCTCAAGCGCGACCGGGTGGCGACCGCGTCGACTGGGTCCAGGGAGACAGCACCGCCATCCCACGCGCCGATTTCGACTACGCGGTGATGACCGGCAATGTGGCTCAGCATCTCGGACAGGAGGAGTGGCACTGTGCTCTCGGAGATCTCCGACGAGGGATGCACGCTGGCGGCACGCTCGCGTTCGAGACCCGAAACCCGCTCGCCCGAGCCTGGGAGAGTTGGTCGTCTCCCGAGCGAAGCACTCGGGCGACGCCGCATGGACCTCTTGTCGAATGGATGGCGGCAGACGAGATCGCTCCCGGAACAGTTCGGGTCCAAGCGTTCAACCTCTTTCTCGAGACGGGCGAGACGGTCGTCGAGGACTTCGAGCTCCAATTCCGTGAGCTCGACGCCATCCGCGGTGACCTCGAATCGGCGAGCTTCACTGTTGGGGACGTGTACGGCGATTGGAACCGCACACCCTTCCAGAACGACGCCAGTCTGATGGTCTTCGTCGCGACCGCGCACTGAATCGGCACGACCACTCGACATGAAGTCAAACGATATCCACGTCGGGGAGCGGTCGCTGCCGATCGAGCACGCGGCTCCGCGGAACGGCGAGTCCGGGCTGGTACGGCAGGATCTGGATCCGGACCGTGCTGAGGTGGCGGAGCAAGCACGTTCGGTGTCGTTGGGATGAGGCGATGAGGGCCTTCTCGAGGGTCGCTGGGCGCTTGTTGTGCGCGTTCTGACGCATCCCGAATGCGGTTTCGACGGCTGCCTTCCCTCGGCTGACGATCTTCTCGGCGATGTCGTGCAGCCGCGTCGTCGTGGAGCCTTGCATGATCGTGATGACTGCTGCTTCGAGTGCCCATACTTGCTCGGCGAGACTGAATCGCGGACTGAGTAGGTAGCTGGCGAACGACAGATCGGTCAGCACAGTGACCAAGCGGATGACCTCGGGATATGCCGCGAGGAGGACAGTGTCGGCGTCGAGCGTTCCCACCTCGAGCGCGGACATTCGGTCCTCGATCCGGGCATCTGGGCGCTGATCGGTCATCCAGCAGCGGATGAGCGTGGCAGCGAGTTGGAGCTCGCCGGTCGCAAGCCCGACGCCTCGCTTCCAGAGCGTGCCCGAGAGGCAGCGCTCGGCGTGCGCGTACTCGGGGAAGCGCGCGAGGTCGACGTCGGCGGCGTTGAGGTGCCATCGGCGGTGGCGGTTGCAGACAGCGCCACCTCTGCTGCGCACGGAGGTCTGGTCGCCGTCGGCGCAGCGTCGGCACGCAGATCGTGGAGCCTGCGTGTAGCCGCATCGTTTGCAGAGCGCGGGTTGCCAGCCGTAGTGCTGGCAGCGGACGTACATGGCGTTTCGGCGCGCGTCGGCGTCGAAGTGGCCGGGGGCGAGAGCACCGAGTCGTTCGGTCCACGCGGCTGCGCGCTCGAGGTTCGGACGTGAGGGTGAAAGCCCAGCGAGATCGGTGACATGGAGCCGGAGGTCACGCGGCGTGAGCGAGTTCGCGGTCGCGAGCCTTCCAAGAAATCCGGGCACCGTCTCCGCCGCAAGCGGCCGCACACGCAGCGGCAGTGCTCGCACATCCGCAGGCGGTATCGGACCTCTCATGTCGTGGCGGATGCCGTCCCGGACACGGGTGCAGGAACCGTGCCCAACACGCTGTCAAGATCGAGCCGCTCGCCTCCGCTGTCGATCGCGTCGATCGCGAGCATCTGCAGCATCCCGGTGAGATCGCCGATGACGCCGCCGGTCGCGGTATGGAGGTGGTTCGCGTGGCGGAGGATCGCCGCGGGCTGCTGGTCGATGAGCCCCAGGGAGCTCTCGACCGCGACCAGTAGATCAGCCCACGCCGCCTTGCCCTTACCGGTGTTCTCAAACGTGTGCAGGTGCATGATTTGGAACCTGCTGCTGATCTGGCGTCCGCGGGTGCCGTCGAGCAGGCCGCTGGCTTCGACGTCTACGCCGGCGTAGACGAACGTGCCCGGGCACTTCTCGGACAGCTGCTTGAGCGTGTCGGAGGCTTCGCCCATCTGCTTGTACTTCTGGTTGAGGTTGTGGATCTCGTCCACGATGATCAGCTCGGTTCCGCATGCGGAGATCACGCTCGCGACGGTGTTCATCAGCTCGCCGGTGTTGTAGTGCGGGCGGATCGGGAGACCGAGGAAGTGCGCGAACTCGCCGAGCATCAGCTTCGGCGTGCACGACGGGGGCACACTCACGTAGATCACTGGCACGGAGTTCGCACCACCGGCCCGGCCGATGTCGCGGCGGCGTCGCTCGAAGCGGCGGGCGATGTGTGAGACCGTCGTGGTCTTGCCGATGTTCGGTTCGCCCGACACGATGACGCCGAGTTTGCCGTGCGACTTGTACTGGTTCAGCATCAGCCGCCGGAGGATCTCGGTCTCGATCGCCGCGAACTGCGCTGTGTTGACGACGGGGCCTCGGATCATGAACTGCTTGCGGGCTTCGCGGTTCATCGCCCGGTCGGCGGGTGACAGTGCGTCGAGTTCGGCGCGGCTGATCGGGATCGGTTTGTCGAGCGTTTCGCTGACGAACGAGGACCATCCTTCTCTGGTGTTGATCGCCTGGGTCATGTCAGTCGCTCCCATACGCCGTCGTCGTCGTCCAGGAGCGAGAATCCGCCGCCGCGTTCCCAGATGACCTCATCGCCGTCGGGCTCGGCCGGTGGAGTCTCTCGGGCGATCGTCTTCGAGACTCCCGTCAGGTGCATCGGGTCGCGGTCGACTTCGGCGCGACGTGCGGCGCGGTTGCGTTCCTTGCCTGGCCTGACCCACTGGGCGCGCTTCATACGGTCGGCGAGGTACGCAGCGTCGTCGCGGGCCGCGGCATCCTCGGTCGAGTCGACGTCGTGTGCGGCTTGCCAGATCTCGCCGCCCATGGGCTCGTCGAGGAGGTCGCGCAGGCATCGGAACGGGACGAACCCGTCGCCGTGCTCGACCCACACGAATAGTGGGTTGTGAGGGTCGTAGCGGATGACGCATGGCCGCGTAGCGCCTTCACCGCCGGCCCCGGCGGCGCGGAGCTCGGGGAGACGGTTCGAACGGTAGACGCGCCGTCGATGATTGATGCCGTAGTCCTGCAGCGTGCACGTCGTCGCGGGGAGGAACCCGATGAACTCGTCGACGCCGAACGGGACGTGCAGTTCGGGTGCGATGCGTCGGTAGGCGCGGAACATCTCGTTCGGGGTGAGCGCTCGTCCTGGGAACATCGGGTCGGACAGCCCGGCGTGGAGTCGGTTCTGCCACTCGATCGCGATCCAGTCCTCGAGCAGCTCCTGGAGCTGGTTGAGCGCCAGCGCACGGTCGGTCGGCTCGTCGCGGCCCCGTCGCTCGACGCTGCCCCCGGTGAACCCCTCGAGGTATTGAACGAATCCGTCCTTGATGGCGTCGAACCCGGACTCGACGTGCGGCTTGTCCGTGCCGGTCTCGTGAGACGCATGGATCAGGGAGATCCCGGCTCTCTCACATCCGCGGCGGAACGCCTCAGATCGGTAGATCTTGCCGTTGTCGGTCGTGATCGTCTCGGGGAAGATGTACGGCTGCGCGAGCCGGTAGCGGTCCAGCCGTTCTTGGTCGATCATGAACTGCCCCGCCCAGGTCGCCGCGACCCGCTCACGCTGCTCCCGCGCCCCTGGCGGTCGAAGCTCATACGGAGTGAGCGCACGGGCGAGCACGCCCGCGAGATCTGCGGAGTTTGTCGCGACGGCACGCACGACGCCTGCCAGGGTCGAGCGGCATGAGACGTCGTGGATCACGGTCAGTTCAGCCCGGTTGAGTCGTCCGTCGAGGAGGCGGGAGGGCACGTCGATGACAGTGGAGTCGATCTGCACGTGCTCGCCTGGGCGCAGTGACCCGTGTACACCGAACGCTCTGTCCGGTTTGTTGGCCGAGGTCTGGCGCGACTTCGCAGAGCCGTTGAGCTTCCTGGCGGTGGGGTGCGCCGCGACCATCCGGTAGAGCGTGCGTTCGCTGGGGAGGTCGATCGCGTCGCCGTAGTCCTCCTCCAACATCCACCGCAGCCGGTCGAGAGTCCGACTGGTCGTGCCGGACGACCGCGAAGCCCCCTTCGCGCCGAGCTCGCTCAATGCGGCGCTGATGCGAGCGTCGATGTCGCGCTTTCCACGGTTGAGGTGACGGGCGTCCACCAGCCCGATCACGCCCTCGGCGCAATACCGGTGGAACTTGCGCCGCACGGTCTCCAACGACGTCACCGGTGTGACCTTCGAAATCGCCGCGCGCACGTCCTCGAACAGGAACTTCGCCGACTCGCCCTTGTCGACCGCCTCCTTGACAGCGGAGAGCTGCTCCGCCCACGCGTCAACGATGCGTCGCTCCTGCTCGGGAAGCCCGTCAAGCACGCGAGCCGCCGACCCAGTGGCCGATTCAAGGCGCTCCGTGTGCCAAGTCACGTTCGTCAACCTGACGAGCTCTTCGGCGTCGACGACTCGCGTGAAGTCAGAGTCGAGCGAGCGGAGCGTGACGTGGCGGTAGTCGGCCGCGATGATGATGAACTGCTCGTCGTCCCAGGTCAGCGTCGCACCGATGCTGACCCTCATGGTCATGCCGCCTTCGCGACGGTCGTGAGCGACAAGTGTCGTGACGAGTCGAACAGCAGGTCACGCCACCACAGCGCCGAGTAGACCGCCCCAAGGGGCTGAGGCGACACGCTCGCCAGGAGGCTCGCCCACTCTGACAATCGCGTGGACTCCCCGGCATGCGAGTGCAGGATCTCGACGGCGGCCGAATCGCGCCATCTTTCGTATCGGTATCCAGACAGAAATCGGAGGTTGCGGCCCTCGCTTTCGCTGATGTCGCTCACGACGAAGTAGTCCCACCCGAGCTCGCCGCACAGGATCGAGGTCCAGTCGAACGCTGCGATGTCGTCGGGCTCGATGCGAGCCAGCGGCTTCACGTCGACGACCGCAGCCGATCCGTCGCGGAATCGGGCGAAGAAGTCGGGCGCGTGGCGGCGTGCGGTGCCTGCCCAGTGGATCCACCTCGGCTGCGACGAGATCGCGGCGACCTGACGATCGCGGTCCAGCTGCATGAGGGCGACGCGCTCGTAAAGCGACTCGAACCAGACGTGCCCGCCGGTCGTCGCTGCCCAGTACTGGCCGGTGTAGTTCTTCTTGTGCTTCCACGATTTCGGAGTCCGCACCCGATCGACGCTCTCGAAAGCCACTCCAGGTACGTCGGCGGAATCGCGGCGATGATCCACGCCACCGAGGACGTACTCGATCTGCGCATACGGCGCGTTCCTCTGGGTAGCCGGTTCCCAGTGCTTCAACGTCATCAGCTCTCCAATCTCGACGAGATGTTCAGTTGGAGAATCCTGACGGCGCCAGGGTACGACCGTCGTCGCGAAGTATTGAGATGACACGCCTGCGCCGACGCGCTCGGCAGGATGGAAAGCGTGCGGCGGTGTCCGAACCCAGCCATAGGATCTCGCCATGCGAGTCGAAGGAGAGCGGGCACAGGTGCTCGTCACGGTGAAGGCGACGCCACAGCCTTCCGCGAGTTATGGTGACACGTCGTGCGTCGCGGGCGTCCGGATCGACGGCGATGAGCCGACCTGGATCCGCCTCTACCCGATCGCGTTCCGATGGCTCGACGGCGAGTCGCAGTTCGCGAAGTACGACGTCATCGAACTCGAAGTGCGCCGCCGAGACGCCGACACCCGGAAGGAGAGTTACTCCCCCGCCCAGGACTCGTGGCACAAGATCAACCATCTGCGGCCAGGCAAGTCGCGCCACCAAGTGATCGGGCGGCTCCCGGTGACCACGACCTGCGAACTGATGAGCGCCGCATCCGCAGACCCGGCGGCAACTTCCCTGGGACTCGTGTATCCGGCCGATGTAGACCGACTCGAGTTCGAGCCTCACCCGAAGTGGAAGCCCGAACAGCTCGCGAAGATGCAGGACCGCATCCTCAAGGAGTCGACCGCCCTCATTCCGATGAGCGGATCCATACCTTCCGTGTTGAAGGAACCAGCGTTCAAGGTCCGCTACCGCTACCGCTGCGAGAGCACCGGCTGCCGTGGACACCAGGGCCGGATCCTCGACTGGGAGCTGACGGCCCTGCAGAACCGGCTCCGCCACGACGGGAAGGATGTCAAGGCTGGCGTGACCGAGAAGTTCCTGGATCAGATGTTCGCCTCGGACCGGCGGACGGGGTTCTACATGGGCAACTTCGAGCTCGCGGCCCGCCGTGGCAAGTTCAGCGTTCTCGGCGTGTACTGGCCCAAGGCAGAAGATGCTGTCGCGCCCCAGCCGGCTCTTTTCTAGCGCGCGACCAGCGCACGATCGAGGATCCCCCGTACCTGCTCGAGCACCTGCTCGCGGTGGCAGTGCTGCTCGTCCGCTTCGTAGCAGAAGACCGCGACGGGCCCGGTGCGAGCGAGATTGGCCAGCTCTTCTAGGCCCTCCAGGGCAGCCTCAGCCTGGAGTTCCGCGGTGAACCGTTCTCGGACCTGTCGGGCGAGCGGAGAATCGAGTTCGCCATAGCCGACGCGGTTATCGCGCTGATTGCCCAGCACCGGCATGTGGACGTATGCGATCCCCGCATCCTCGAGAGCGGCCGCAAGCGCGCGTTTGCTGAATCCACGTTTGCGGGAGATCGCGTTCAGTCGCACGTCGACGAGCGTCTCCACACCGCGAATACGCAGCTTCGAGACCAGAGCGTCAATCGTCTGCCCCTCGTATCCGATTCCTTCGATGCTCACGTCTCGTTCCTTTCGACGACGCAGTCGGTGCTGGGCTACCCGACACCGAGTGCTGCAGTAGAGCGCGTCAATGCGCGCTGCGAACCTGCGACCGCAAGCCGCGCACGTCCGATTCTGTGGACGTCGCGCGCGAATCTCGCGAGCAACGGCCGTCGACAGATTCGTCAACTCACT
>CAUPYO010000077.1:0-8029 GCA_963515565.1 uncultured Microbacterium sp. | reverse complement strand
ATCACCACGCGCTTGTCGCGCGGGATGTCAACGCCGGCAAGACGTGCCATGCGGGTTCTCCTAGGAGTAATGGAGGTGTGGAGCAGGATCGGTGCTCGGGCCTCCGCCCCGAGGTGTCCCCTCCGGAGAGGTTCTGATCCTGCAGTGTGTTGACCGTTTCCGGTCGGTGCGAACGTTGCGCCGTTCTCCGACCACCGGCCGTTGAGCGAGCGCAGCGAGTCGAAACGCGCCGTTCGCGGTATGGAGTTGTGTCTTCGTGCTGAGGTTTCGGCTCGGCCGCTGCGCGGCCTCGCTCAACCTTGACGTTCGCGTGTCAACACCGCTTCGCGGCATTGACACGACTCACGTCAACCCTGGCGCTGCTTGTGACGCGGGTTCGACTTGCAGATGACCATGACGCGACCGTGACGACGGATGACCTTGCAGTGGTCGCAGATGGGCTTGACGGAGGGATTGACCTTCATGATGTTTCCTGTTCGCTGTCTTCGAGTCGACCGGATGCCGTGGCATCCGCCGCTCGTTACTTCTCGACCGGTCTAGCGGTAGCGATAGACGATGCGACCGCGCGTGAGGTCGTAGGGCGAAAGCTCCACGACGACGCGGTCTTCGGGGATGATGCGGATGTAGTTCTGCCGCATCTTGCCGGAGATCGTGGCGAGCACCTTGTGTCCGTTGGTGAGCTCAACGCGGAACATCGCATTGGGCAACGCCTCGGAGATGACGCCCTCGATTTCGATGACACCGTCTTTCTTAGCCATAGCCTCGCTGACGCTTGTGCAGACCGGTCGGTCTGCGGTGAGTGGGATGTGGTGCGGCGACACGCCAATAGAGGCGCAAGGCACCAAAGGACCAGTGTACGTGTTAAAGGGCCGCACGGCAAACTGCCGGGCGGCCCTCCGCGGCGCCCCCAGGGGACGCACAGGTCAGTTCTTCAGGTTGGCGACGATGTCGGTCTGCGGGTTGTAGCTGACGGCGACGGTCTTGCCGTTGACGATGAGCGTCGGAGTGCCCTGAGCACCGTCCGGCAAACCCTTCGACTGAGCGAACTTGATGTACTTGCCCGACGTGATCGCCTTCTCCAGGTCGCTGGTCACGTTGACGCCGGCGCCTTTGGCAATCGAGACGATCTGATCATCGGTGAGTCCGGCCGAGCTCTCCTGCGGCTGGTTCTGATACATCGCGACCATGAACGCGTAGGCGTTCGCCGGGTCGGACTCGGCCACAGCGAACATCGCGCTGGCCGAGCGGCTGGAGAACTTCGTCCCCTGCGAGGCACGGTCAAGGATGGTGACCGGGTGCAGGTTCAGGGTGATCTTGTTGTCCGCGATGAGCTGCTTGATCGTGTCACCCTCGGTCTTTTCGAACTGACCGCAGAACGGGCACATGAAGTCAACGTACGTGTCGACGGTGTTCGGGCCAGAGCCGAACGAAATCGCTCCGGTCTCGGAGTTGATGTTCGAGGAAGACGGTGCCGTGCCCGGCGCGGAACTGGCGTTGTTCATCCAGATCACGAGTCCCACCACCAGGGCGACAACGACGACGACCGCCGCGCTCACCCAGATCGCGAACCAGTTCTTGTTACCTGCCGCTGCCTGCGCCATAGCTCGATGCCTCTCCTCGCCGTGGCACGCGCCACGTGTCTTCTATCTTCCCCTACGCCGACCTTTGCATTCCCCGAGAGTCCTTCCCGTCGCCGCGAGTCGCGTCGATTCGCCCGAGCCGCAACGATTCGTCGCGGCGTTTCGTATCGGCCCGGGCGTAAGGTTGCGGCTCGCTGCGGAGAGAAGGAAGAGAGAACGCTGTCAGGCGCGGGGGTAGATGTGGAACTGTGCGAGGCGCCGGGCGAGAGTGGATGCCGAGGCCAGATGCGACGCATCCCACCGCGCGAGACGCCGCTGTGTCGTGCCGCGGATCCAGTCTTCGCGGCGCTTCTCATCGAGAATGATCTGGTCTGCATCCGCCGTTCGCAGGTCGGGATCCAGATACTTCCCCGCTCCATCGAACTCCCCCCATGCGTTCGCTTCCGGCAGGTCGAAGTCAAGAGCGAACCACCTGTGCGCGGCCCCGCCACACGGGTCTGAATGCGAACGTCACAGAATCCGATCTCACGCAGCCGCATCCGACTCACCGACTCCCCCGGCGACTCCGCCCGGCCGTCGGCCATTTGCAGCACCGCACGAGCGCGGCGCACCCCGCGTCCACCCTGTGGGAGACGGCGAGCGATCTCCTCCGTGAGCGAAGACGCCGCCGCGTCGTCGTAGTCCCGACGATGTCCATTCCACGCCGTACGGCGCAACGCGGCATCAGCGATCGCGAGAGCGACTTCGGCCGGCATCGATCTGATCGTGTCAGCTACGGTGCGCGCGAGCGACGTGCATGCCACCCCGTCGACGTCGGCGACATCGACGTCGGGAACCGTGACCTGATGCCGCGCAACGAGAGGCTCAGACGCGCCAACGTGCCCACCACCGGTGATCCCGCTCACATGCACACGCGGCGGGTCTGTCCGCCAGAGCGGGAGCCCCCAGAGGACGGCCGCGGATACGTGCGAGAAGACCAGCGGCGACGACCGGGGCTGCCGACGACGTGCCGCGACAACGCGCAGAAGATGACGATCTTCCGCATAGAGCTGGTCCCAACGTTCGGCGTCGGCATACCAGCCGCGATCAACGCGAATCAGCCGCCGGGCGCGCACATCCCGGCACAGAGACGACCCCGACCCGCCCGCCCAGAGGGCCGCATCGCGCGATGTGAGCAGGGCTCCCACATCCGACACCAACATGCCCACAGCGTGCCCGTACTTCCGCGCCCGATGCCCCGGTCGGTTGCATCCGTGGACAGCCACCGTACAACCGCTGCTGGGGAGGAACCCCGCGCCCCACTGCGAGCCGCAACGTTTCGCCCCAACCGCCATGATTCGAGCGAGCGAAACGTCGCGGCTCGGGCGAAAGGTTGCGGCTCGGCGGTGCGGGGTGGCGGCTCAGCCGATCGGGGTGGGCGTCACGCCGAAGGGCGCGAGGCCGGCGGCGCCACCGTCGGCGGCCGTCAGCACCCAGATGCCCTCTTCGTGCACCGCGACGCTGTGCTCCCAGTGGGCACCATCGGTGCCGTCGACCGTGGTCACGGTCCAGTCGTCGTCCTCGACGTACGTCTCATCAGAGCCGCCCGTCACCATGGGCTCGATCGCCAGGCACAGTCCCGGCCGCACCGCGGGCCCGAGGTCGTCGACGCGGTAGTTGAACACCGTCGGTCCCTCGTGCATGCGGCGTCCGATGCCGTGACCGACGTAGTCGCGCAGAATGCCGTAACTCTCGCCGGAGCGCTCGATGTAGCCCTGCACGGCGTCGCCGATCTCGCCCACGCGGGATGCCGATGCCAGCGCTGCCACACCCGCCCAGAGCGATCCCTCGGTCACCGCCGACAGACGCTCGCGCGATGCCTGCACCCCAGGGTCTCCCCCAGGCACCACGATCGTGATCGCCGAGTCGCCGTTCCAGCCCTTGAACTGGGCGCCGGCATCGATGGAGACGATGTCACCGGGCAGGAGCACCCGCTCGCCGGGGATGCCATGCACGACCTGGTCGTTCACGGAGATGCACGTCGTGTGGCGGTAGCCGCGAACGAGCTGGAAGTTCGATTCGGCCCCGCGCGCGAGAATGACCTCGGATGCCGCGGCATCCAATTGGGCCGTGGTTACTCCGGGAGCGATCAGCGCACGCACCGCGTCGAGGGCGGCCGCCGTGATCAGCCCGGGCTCGAGCATCGAGCGCAGCTGAGCCGGCGTCTTGTACAGGGAGCGGCGCAGACCCATCAGGCGTCGACGCCCGCGATGCCGCGTGCGATGAGGGCGGCGGTGATCCGCTCGAAGACCTCGTCGAGCGAACCGACGCCGTCGATCTGGTCGACGATGCCCCGCTCGCGGTAGACGTCGAGGATCGGCGCGGTCTCCGACTCATAGATCGACAGACGCTTCGCGATCGATTCGGCGTTGTCGTCGGCACGACCTTGCTCGGTCGCGCGCAGCGAAAGGCGCTGGATCGACTCTTCGCGCGGGACGACCAGCTCGATGACTGCCGTCAGCGGCTCGCCACGCGCGTCGAGGAAGACGTCCAGGTCGGCGACCTGGCCGAGGTTGCGGGGATAGCCGTCGAGGAGGAAGCCGCGTGAAGCATCGTCCTGTGCGAGACGATCGCGAACGATCTCACCGGTCAGCTCGTCGGGCACCAGATCGCCGGTATCGATGATCGCCTTGACCTTGAGCCCGAGGTCAGTGCCTTCCTTGACGTTGGCGCGGAAGACGTCGCCCGTCGAAACGGTCGGAATGCCGAGCGCCTCAGCCACCCGCACGCCCTGCGTGCCCTTGCCGGAGCCCTGCGGCCCGATGATCAGCAGCCGCGGCGCCGTCATCGCAGCAACCCCTCGTAGTGACGCTGCTGCAGCTGCGCGTCGATCTGCTTGACGGTCTCCAGACCCACGCCCACGATGATGAGGATCGAGGCGCCGCCGAACGGGAAGTTCTGGTTCGCGCTGACGGTCGCCAGTGCCACGAGCGGCAGCAGCGCGATCAGACCCAGGTAGACCGAGCCCGGCAGCGTGATGCGCGTGAGCACGTAGTCGAGGTACTCGGCGGTGGGACGGCCCGCGCGGATGCCGGGGATGAAGCCGCCGTACTTCTTCATGTTGTCGGCGACCTCGACCGGGTTGAACGTGATGGCCACGTAGAAGTACGTGAAGCCGACGATCAGAAGGAAGTACAGCAGCATGTAGAGCGGGTGATCACCCTTGGTGAGGTACTGCTGGATCCAGGTCACCCAGCCCGGGATGTTGCCGTTCGCATCGGGCGTCTGGTTGAACTGCGCGATCAGCGCGGGAATGTACAGCAGCGACGAGGCGAAGATGACCGGCACCACACCCGCCATGTTGACCTTGATCGGGATGTAGGTGTTCGTTCCGCCGACGGTGCGCCGACCGACCATGCGCTTCGCGTACTGCACAGGGATGCGGCGCTGCGACTGCTCGACGAAGACGACGAGCGCCACCACGACGATGCCCACCGCGAGCACGAGCAGGAAGACCTCGAAGCCGCGCGAGGTGGCGATGGCCCACATGGCCGCCGGGAACTGCGCCGCGATCGAGGTGAAGATGAGGATCGACATACCGTTGCCGACACCGCGCTCGGTGACGAGCTCGGCGAACCACATGATGAGGCCGGTGCCGGCGGTGAGCGTGATGATCATGAGCAGCTGCGCCCACCACACGTCGTTCGTCAGCAGCGCCTTGCACTCGGCGACACTGGTGGAGCCGAAGAGCGCGCCCGAGCGCGCGACCGTGACGAGAGTCGTCGACTGCAGCAGCGCGAGGGCGATGGTGAGGTAGCGGGTGTACTGCGTCAGCCGCGCCTGACCCGACTGGCCCTCTTTGTACAGAGCTTCGAAGTGCGGGATGACCACGCGCAGCAGCTGCACGATGATCGTCGCCGTGATGTAGGGCATGACGCCCAGGGCGAAGATCGACAGCTGGAGGAGAGCACCACCCGAGAACAGGTTGACGAGCGAGAGCAGGCCCTCACTGGCCGACCCGGTCTGGGCGAGACAGGCCTGGACGTTCGGGAAGCTCACGAACGGCGCGGGAATGTGCGCGCCGAGACGATAGATCGCGATGATCGCGAGGGTGAAGAAGATCTTCCGCCGGAGATCCGGGGTGCGGAAGACCCGCGCGATGGCGCTGACGGCGCTGAACAAAGGGATTTCCTCCAGTGAGCTGACCGGTGTCTCGATACGGGTCCGAGGACACCGCTTCCAGAGTACGGCAACAGGGGCCGGAGGCTAGCCTCCGGCCCCTGCCGTGGAATTACTTGACCGAACCGCCCGCGGCGACGATCTTCTGCTCGGCCGAACCCGAGACCTTGTCGACCGACACGGTGAGCTTGACCGAGATGTCGCCGGTGCCGAGCACCTTGACCTTCTCGTTCTTGCGCACGGCGCCCTTGGCGACGAGGTCGGTCACGGTGACGTCGCCACCGGCCGGGTACAGCTCTGCGAGCTTGTCGAGGTTGACCACCTGGTACTCGACGCGGAACGGGTTCTTGAACCCGCGCAGCTTCGGCGTACGCATGTGCAGCGGCATCTGACCGCCCTCGAAGCCCACCTTGACCTGGTAGCGGGCCTTGGTGCCCTTGGTGCCACGGCCCGAGGTCTTACCCTTGGAACCCTCACCACGACCGACACGGGTCTTCGCGGTGTTGGCGCCGGGGACCGGACGCAGGTGGTGGACCTTCAGCACACCGGGACGCGAGGTCTCGGCATCCGCCTTCTTGGCCGGCGCCTTCTTCGCGGCCGGCTTGGCCGGCGCCTTCTCAGCGGTCTTCTTGGCAGCCGGCTTGGCGGCGGCCTTCTTCTCGGTGTTCGTGCCGGTGACCTCTTCGGTCACCTTCTCAGCCTTCTCGGCCATCAGTCGATCTCCTCAACCTTGACGAGGTGGGCGACGGTCTTCACGTAGCCGCGCGTCTGCGCGTCGTCCGGACGGACGACCGAGTCGCCGATCCGCTTCAGACCGAGCGAACGCAGCGTGTCGCGCTGGTTCTGCTTCTCGCTCACCTTGGACTTGATCTGGGTCACCTTGAGACGCTCGGCCATCAGGCACCTACCTTCGCAGCGGCCGTGGCGTCAGCCTCGGCACGGATCAGACGAGCCGGAGCCACCTGGTCGAAGTCGAGACCACGACGAGCGGCGACGGCACGGGGCTCCTCGAGCTGCTTGAGAGCAGCAACGGTCGCGTGCACGATGTTGATCGTGTTCGACGAACCGAGCGACTTCGACAGCACGTCGTGGATACCGGCGCACTCGAGCACGGCGCGGACCGGACCACCGGCGATGACACCGGTACCGGCAGCGGCGGGACGAAGGAGCACGACGCCCGCGGCGGCCTCACCCTGCACGGGGTGCGGGATGGACGAGCCGGTGCGGGGCACGCGGAAGAAGTTGCGCTTGGCCTCTTCGACACCCTTGGAGATGGCGAGGGGGACCTCACGCGCCTTGCCGTAGCCGACGCCGACCAGACCGTTGCCATCGCCCACGACGACCAGCGCCGTGAAGCTGAAGCGGCGACCGCCCTTGACGACCTTCGACACGCGGTTGATGGTGACGACGCGCTCGAGGAACTGGCTCTTCTCGGCGTCGCGCGAACCGCGGTCACGGTTCGGGTTGCGCTCGCGTCCGCCGCGACGGGGCTCGCGGGCCTCGCGCTCGACGGGAGCGGTGGCCGCAGCCTGCTCGGTCACTTCGTTCTCCACATTCTGAGTAGTTGCATCGCTCACAGGTTCAGACCTCCCTCGCGGGCGCCCTCGGCGATCGCTGCCACACGGCCCGCGTAGCGGTTGCCACCGCGGTCGAACACGACGTCGGAGACGCCGACGGCCTTGGCGCGCTCGGCGACGAGCTCGCCGACCTTGCGGGCCTTGGCGGTCTTGTCACCGTCGAACGTGCGCAGGTCCGCCTCGAGAGTCGAGGCAGAGGCCACGGTCACGCCCTTGCTGTCGTCCACGAGCTGGACGAAGACGTGGCGGGCCGAACGGTTGACGACAAGGCGCGGACGGGCCTCGGTGCCCACGACCTTCTTGCGAAGGCGCAGGTGACGACGCGTACGTGCGTCGCTCTTCGACTTGACAGCCATGATCACTTACCACTCTTTCCGGCCTTGCGGCGAACGACCTCGCCGGCGTACCGCACACCCTTGCCCTTGTAGGGCTCGGGCTTACGGATTTTGCGGATGTTCGCAGCGGCCTCACCGACGGCCTGCTTCGAGATGCCGCTCACGGTCAGTTTGTTGTTGCCCTCGACGGTCAGCGTGATGCCGCTGGGCGCCTCGATGAGGACGGGGTGCGAGAAGCCGAGCGCGAACTCGACCGCCGTGCCCTTCTGTGCAACGCGGTAACCGGTACCGACGACCTCGAGGCCCTTGGTGTAGCCCTGGGTCACGCCGATGATGTTGTTGTTGATGAGGGTGCGGGTCAGTCCGTGCAGCGAACGCG
>CAUPYO010000076.1:0-8071 GCA_963515565.1 uncultured Microbacterium sp. | reverse complement strand
GGCCCGGATGCCACGGCATCCGGGCCCTCTCTGCATCCCACCTTTGCCTCGTGAGCAAAAACGTGGCGGTTCACGGATGAGGAAAGGCAGGATGCCGCCGGGCGAACGCGGGTGAGTGTGTCAGGGGCGTCGTAGGCTTCGTCTCATGACACCCGGTCTCATGACACCCGCTGAGACCGCCCGGGAGGAGAGACTCGGCGCGGCCTACGCCTTCGGGGCGTATGTGCTCTGGGGCTTCCTGCCGCTGTACTTCCTGCTGTTGGCGCCGATCGGGCCATGGGAGATCGTCGTCTGGCGCATCCTCTTCTCGTTGCTGTTCTGTGCGATCCTCCTCACCGTCACCCGCACGTGGGGCAAGCTGTTCGCCATCCTCCGCGATCGTCGCCTCGTGTTCTGGACGATCATCGCGGGCCTGCTGATCTACGTGAACTGGCAGGCGTTTCTCATCGGCATCCTGACCGGACACGTGATCGAGGGGAGCCTCGGCTACTTCATCAACCCGATCGTCACCGTGCTGCTCGGCGTGATCGTGCTGAAGGAGCGCCTGCGCATGGCGCAGTGGATCGCCATCGCGTTCGCCGGACTCGCCGTCATCGTCATCATCGTCGCGTACGGCTCGGTGCCCTGGATCGCTCTCATCCTCGCCGCCAGCTTCGGCACCTACGGTCTCGTGAAGAAGCAGATCGGCCCGCGCGTCGACGCGGTCAGCGGTCTGACCCTGGAGTCACTGTGGTTGACTCCCATCGCCGTCATCCAGCTCATCGTCGTCGCGAACACCACCGGCCTCGTGATCGGCACGCAGGGGCCCGGCCACACCGTGCTCGTGGCGCTTGCCGGCGTCGTCACCGCCGTGCCGTTGCTGCTGTTCGCCAGCGGCGCGCGACGTGCGCCGCTCACCCTCATCGGCCTGCTGCAGTTCGCCGCGCCCATCCTGCAGTTCATCACCGGCGCGTGGCTGCTGCACGAGCCCATGCCGCTCGAGCGATGGATCGGATTCGCCCTGGTCTGGATCGCCCTCGTGGTCTTGAGTGTCGACTCGGTGCTCCACGCCCGGCGCTCGCGCGCCGCATCGGATGTCGCCGAGCTCGTCTGAACCACTGCTGCGCCGGACGGCGGCAGACGAGCTCGAGGGCTCCCCGCAGGGTTGTTGACACACCTTCGGGCGCGCGGCATCCGTTTTCGCCGTTCATAACGATTGCATCGCGGTGCTTTCCTTCGATGCGTGCGCGAAACATCCTGGTGACACAGCGGGATTACCGTTCAAGCCAGACCGCGGAGGCTTCTCGCGCCGCGCGATGTCATCGAAGAAAGGGAAGAACCTATGGTTCATCGCAACAAGGCGCTCGTCGCTGCGCTTGCGCTCGCGGGCGCTGCAACGCTCGCGCTCGCGGGCTGCTCGAGCTCCACCACGAGCCCGGGCTCGACGTCGGCCGCTCCGTCGTCGACGGCATCGGGTTCGGCCGATCCCGCAGCCGCCTGCAAGCCGGGCACCCCATCGACCGGGCCGTTCACGCTCGCGACGATCCTGCCGCAGACCGGTTCGCTGGCCTACCTCAACCCTCCGGCTGAAGCGGGTTACGGTCTCGCTGTCGAAGACATCAACGCTGCGGGCGGCGTGCTCGCGCAGCCCGTCAAGGTGGGTCCGATCACCGACTCGGGCGCCTCGTCCGACCTGTCGGTCTCGACCGCCTCCGCCGCGCAGATCGCGTCGTCCGATGCTCAGGTCGTGCTCGGTGCAGAGTCGTCCAGCGTGTCGCTGAACTTCGTCGACACCATCGTCTCGAAGTGCAAGGTGCAGATCTCGCCCGCAAACACGGCGACCAAGCTCTCTGGCTACTCCAGCTACTACTTCCGCACCGCTCCGCCGGACACGGTGCAGGGCTCGGCCCTCGGCAACCTCGTTGTCGGCGACGGCGTGCAGAAGGTCGCCTTCATCGTCTTCAACGACGCATACGGCACGGGCCTGCGCGACGTCATCGAGGACACCGTGACCAAGGCCGGTGCCGAGGTCGTCTACGGCGCCAAGGGCAAGGGCCAGGAGTTCGCTCCCGGTCAGAAGACCTTCTCGTCCGAGGTCTCGGCGGCTATCGCCGCCAAGCCCGACGCGATCGTCATCCTCGCGTTCGACGAGACCAAGCAGATCGTGCCCGAGCTGAAGGCCCAGGGCTTCGACCTGTCGAAGACCTACCTCGTCGACGGCAACACGGCCGACTACAGCAAGGACTTCGAGGCCGGTACCCTCGCGGGTGCCCAGGGCACCATCCCCGGCGCCCAGCCCGACCCGGAGTTCAAGCAGCGTCTGGTCGACTTCTACAAGAAGACGGCCAACGCCGACCTGAAGGACTTCTCGTACGCTCCCGAGTCCTACGATGCCATCGTGCTTGCTGCGCTGGCTGCGGAGAAGGGCAAGGGTACCGACGGTCCGACCATCCAGGCGAACCTCGCTGCGGTGTCCGGTGCCAGCAACGGTGAGAAGTGCACCGACTTCGCCGCGTGCCTCGCGCTGCTGAAGAGCGGCAAGGACATCTCGTACTCGGGCAAGGCCGGCATCGGCGCCTTCAACGATCAGAACGACCCGTCGAGCGCCTTCATCGGCATCTACAAGTTCGACGCGAACAACGCGCCCGTCTTCCAGAAGTCCATCCAGGGCTCGGTCGGCTGACCTGGCGTTCGGTTTAGGTCGGCTGACCTGGCGTTCGGTGTGTAGGTCGGCTGACCTGGCGTTCGGTGTCGGTCGGCTGACCTGGCGTCGGTAAAGAAGGGGCGGATGCTGCTGATGCGGCATCCGCCCCTTCTCTGTGCCCCGCGTGCGCGCGTGCCGAGCCTGCCCAGCGTGCCCCGAGTGCCTGCTCCAGATTCGGACCCCAGCAACGGATTCGGATGCTGCACCACCCGGCATCCGAATCTGCTGCTCCCGTCCGAATCTGCGCGGGGGCGAGCGCGGGGCCAGACGCGGTGCGAGACGCGGCATCAGACGCGGTGCGCACGCAGAAGGGGCCTCGCCATGATGGCGAGGCCCCGTGCGTGCATGTGCGCGACGCTCAGTCGGTGTGTGTCGCCTCGACGTCGGCGGCCAGCGTGCCGAGGTACAGCTCGATGACCTTCGGGTCTTTCGCGAGGTCGCGTCCGGTGCCTTCGTAGGCGTTGCGGCCCTGGTCGAGCACATAGGCCCGGTCGCAGATCTGCAGGCAGCGACGGGCATTCTGCTCGACCATGATGATCGTGACGCCGGTCTTGTTGATCTCGCGCGTGCGGATGAACGTCTCGTCCTGGCGCACGGGGGACAGGCCCGCGCTGGGCTCGTCGAGCAGCAGCACCTTCGGCTTCATCATGAGCGCTCGCGCCATCGCCACAGACTGGCGCTCGCCTCCCGACAGCGAGCCCGCCCGCTGCTTGCGCCGTTCGCCCAAGACCGGGAACAGCTCCCAGATCTCGGCGACGCGCGACTGGAAGTCCTTGGGCCTGAGGAACATGCCCATCTGCATGTTCTCTTCGATCGTCAGAGAGGGGAACACGTTGTTGGTCTGCGGGACGAAGCCGATTCCGGCCTGCACCAGCTGGTTCGCCCGCTGGTTGGTGATGTCCTGCCCCTCGAGCGTGACCGAGCCGGTGCGCACCGTGACGAGGCCGAACAGGGCCTTCAGCAGGGTGGATTTGCCCGCGCCGTTCGGACCGATGATGCCGACGAGCTCGCCGGGGTAGGCCTCGAGCGTGCAGTCGTTGAGGATGTTGACGCCCGGCAGGTAACCGGCGACGAGACGGTCGGCCTTGACGACAGGCGTCGCCGTGGCGGGTACGGCCGCGGGAGCGGCGGATGGCATGCTCACTTCTCTTCGTCCTCCTGCTCGGCCTCGGCCTCGACCTGGGCCTCGATCTGGTTGATGAGGCCGGTCGTGACTGCGGAGTCATCGCCGAGATCCGTGTCGTGATAGGCGCCCAGGTAGGCGTCGATCACGGCGGGGTTCTTCATGACCCGTTCCGGGTCACCCTCGGCGACGACCTCGCCCTGGGCCATGACGACCACCCAGTCCGAGATGTGTCGCACCATATGCATGTCGTGCTCGACGAACAGCACCGTGGTGCCGTCGTTGCGCAGGGCCTGGATGTGCTCGAGCAGGCTCTGCGTGAGTGCGGGGTTGACGCCGGCCATGGGCTCGTCGAGCATGATCATCTTCGGGTCGCTCATCAGCGCCCGGGCCATCTCGAGCAGTTTCTTCTGGCCGCCCGAGAGGCTGCCGGCCATGTCGTCGCGCTTGGTGTCGAGCTTGAAGCGCTGCAGGAGCTCTTCGGCCTTCTCGATGTTCGCGCGCTCGGCGGCGCCCCACAGCGGCTTGATCAGCCCGACGGCGAGGTTCTCACCCGGGTTGCCCTTCGCTCCGATGAGCATGTTGTCCAGCACCGTCATGCGCGACAGGGCCTTCGTCAGCTGGAACGTGCGCACCATGCCGGCGCGAGCGACTTTGGATGCCGCGGTGTTGACCATCGTGCGGCCGTCGAACGACCAGCGCGCGGCCTCGTCGGCTGCGGGGCCGCCGAAGAGCTTCTTGGCCGACGAGGGCTTGTCGAAACCGGTGATCAGGTTGAAGAACGTCGTCTTCCCGGCCCCGTTCGGGCCGATCAGTGCGGTGATCGCGCCGCGCTGCACCTCCAGGTGCCCCACGTCGACGGCGGTCATGCCGCCGAAGCGGCGCACGATGTTGTCGACGACGAGAATCGGGTCGGGCTTGGCCGAGCCGGGCGTCTCCGCCACGTTCAGCAGCGTCGAGCGGATGGCTTGCGTGATGGCGCCCGGTGTGGTCGCGGCGGGCACGGCGCGGTCGGCGGTCTGGTCAGGCATTGAAGCTCAACTCCTTCTTATTGCCAAGGATGCCTTGTGGTCGGAAGATCACCAGCAGCATCAGCGCGACACCGATCAGCACCCACGACAGCCACTGCGTCTGCTGCGTGTTGAGGATCGAAGCGGGGATGTACTCGCCGGCGATCTGCACGATCGCGATGCGCACGACGAAGAAGATGATCGCGCCCAGCAGCGGGCCGAAGATCGTCGCGGCGCCGCCCAGCAGCATGATCGTCCACAGGTTGAAGGTCAGCGGCCTGCCGAAGCCGTCCGGCTGCACCGATGCCGGCAGCACCACGAGGATGCCGGCAATGCCGCCGAGCACGCCGCCGATGATGAGGGCCTGCATCTTGTAGGAGTAGGAGCTCTTACCGAGGCTGCGGACGGCGTCCTCGTCTTCACGGATGCCCTTGAGTACGCGTCCCCAGGGGCTGCGCATCGCGAGCCAGGTGAACAGCAGCGCGATGAGCACGAGGCTCCACGCGACGATGCGCGTCCACCAGTCGTTGCCCGAACCCGGGTCGGTATTGGGGTAGGTGAACCAGAGGAACTGGCTCGTGCCCGGCGGCAGGAACGACAGCTCGGTGAACGAGCCGCGGTACTCCGGGCCGACGAGGCCGGTCGAGCCGCCCGTGACGTCGGCGAGGGCGGCGAGGCGGCCGACCATGCGGACGATCTCGGCCGCACAGATCGTCACGATCGCGAGGTAGTCGCCGCGCAGGCGCAGCGTCGGGATGCCGAGCACGAAGGCGAACACGACGCAGGCGAGAATCGCGACGAGAACGCCGAGCCAGAACCCGCCTCCGTTGATGACGGTGATCGCGAATCCGTAGGCACCGAGAAGCATGAAGCCGGCTTGGCCCATGTTCATCAGGCCGGTGTATCCGAAGTGGATGTTGAGTCCGATGGCGGCGATGACGTACGCCGCCGTGACGGGTGCGATCGCGGTTTCGGTGAGCTGCTGCAGCAGCGTGATCCAGAAGTCCATGGCCCTCTCCCTTAGCCGACTCGCTCGGCGCGGCCGAAGATGCCCTGCGGCCGGAACAGCAGGATGACGATGAGCAGTGCCAGGGCGGTGGCGTACTTGAGGTCGCCCGGCAGCCAGATGTTGGTGAGCTCGACGATGAGGCCGATCACCATCGCGCCGGCGAAGGCGCCGAAGGCGGTGCCCAGGCCACCGAGGGTGACCGCGGCGAACAGCAGCAGCAGCAGCTGGCCACCGGTCTCCCACCCGACGCCGTTCAGCACGAGGCCCAGCAGCACACCGGCGAGGCCGGCGAGCCCGGACGCGAGGATCCAGACGCCGCGAATGACCTTGTCGACGTCGATTCCGGATGCCGAGGCCAGCGCCGGGTTGTCGGACACCGCGCGGGTGGCCCGGCCGAAACGGGTGTACATGAGGCCCAGCCCGACCGCGGCGATCGCGACGATGGCGATGCCCATCGCGACATACGACTGGATCGTGAGGGTCACTCCGAGCAGCGTCACCGTCGTCGGGTTCGAACGGTCGATGCGCACCGTCCCGGCCCCGATCCACAGCTGCACGACGTACTGCAGTGCGATCGACAGGCCGATCGACACGATCATCATCTGCGTGAGGCTCAGTCGCCGTCGCCGCAGCGGCTTCCACAAACCGGCATCCTGCACCCAGCCGAGACCGGCCATGACGATGACGGCCAGCGTTCCGCCGATCCAGAGGTTGCCGGTCAGCGACGTGAGGAACCAGGCCAGCACGCCGCCGATGGTGACCAGCTCGCCGTGGGCGAAGTTGCTGAGCCCGGTCGTGCCGAAGATCAGCGAGAGTCCGAGTGAGGCGAGCGCGAGCAGCAGGCCCAGACGGATGCCCTGCGCGGACTGTTGCCAGAAGCGCTGCCAGTCGAACGAGCTCGCGCTCGCCGCGGCGCCGTCGGGGCTGTTGGAGAGCTTGAAGATCGCCGACGCGTCGGAGCGGAGCGTCACTGCCACCTCGCGGGAGTCGGCACCGTCGACGTACTGGCCCTCGGGGAGCGTTTCGGCATCCACCTTGACGGTGTACGTGCCGGACGCCGTGACAGTGAAGACCCAGCGGCCGGCGCTGTCTGTCTTGGTCGTCGTGGCCGTTCCGACTCCGGGGCCGGCGATGGTCAGCTCCACTCCGGTGGCGGGCGAGCCGTCGCTTTGGCGGATCGTGCCCTGCACGCAGGCGGTGGTCTCGCTGGCGGCACAGGCGTCCGCCGCTGCGGCCGATTGCGCGGGCAGGAGCACGCCGAGCAGGGCGAGAAAAGCGAGCAGGAGGCAGGCGAGCACAGCGGTGCTTCGACGTGGGGAGACCTCGGGTCGCGCGAGAGGCAAGAGCATTGCACTCCAGTCAGGTGTCGGCGGCGGCCGTGGCGGCCGTTCGTTGGTGGGTCGAGGCTACGACCCGCAGATGTCGCGCGTGTTTCAGACGGGACGACCTCGTCCCTGCTGGACACCTCGTTCTCCGGCGCATCGTTGCGTGGGGAAAACGCTCCCTCAGATGTCGCGCCACGTCAAGTAGTGAACGTTCACGCGACCGCCGCGGAATGTCGTGGCCCCCCGTCGACTTACAATCGGTACACCCGCGATTCGCGCGCGCGAGACACAGGAGAGCACGTGGAGCACAACGACCCGTTCGGTTTCGTCGGATTGACCTACGACGACGTGCTGCTGCTGCCGGGGCACACCGATGTCATCCCCTCCGAGGCCGACACGTCGTCGCGCGTCACCCGTCGCATCACGGTCGCCACACCTCTGTTGTCGGCGGCGATGGACACCGTCAGTGAGGCGCGCATGGCCATCGCCATGGCTCGCGAGGGTGGCCTCGGCATTCTGCATCGCAACCTCGCCATCGCCGAACAGGCAGCGATGGTCGACCAGGTCAAGCGCAGCGAGTCGGGCATGATCACCGACCCGATCACCACCACCCCCGATGCGACCATCGAAGAGGTCGACACGCTGTGCGGTCAGTACCGCATCTCGGGGCTGCCGGTCATCGACGACGAAGGACGGCTGCTCGGCATCATCACCAACCGTGACATGCGGTTCGTCTCGGGCTTCGAGCGCCAGACCACCAAGGTGCGCGACGTCATGACCAGCGAAGGGCTCGTCACCGGCCGCGTCGGCATCGGCGCCAACGAGGTCATCGCCCTGTTCGCTCAGCACCGGGTCGAGAAGCTCCCGCTGATCGACGACGACGGCACGCTCGCCGGCCTCATCACCATCAAGGACTTCGAC
>CAUPYO010000075.1:0-8149 GCA_963515565.1 uncultured Microbacterium sp. | reverse complement strand
GTCCATCACTTCGCTGTGTAGTTCGAGGGCCACGCGGTCACCGGCCGCGAAACCCGTACCTCTGACAGTCAGCTCGCCGCCTGGTTCTACCTCAGCCTTGTCGAGAGTGATCTCCGCGGCGGGATGCGGCGTGTCGGATGCGGTGGTGAGAGCAGTGACGGTGATCCGATCGAGGTTCGGACCCCACTTCGAGCGAAGTACCGCGTCGGGGAACGTGTCGGACAGGAGTGTCACGCCGTCGAAGTTGCTTTGTTCTTGCGAGCGCAGGGAAATCGAGTTCGCTCCGGCTTTCAGATCCACATAGACGGTCTTCTCGAAGAAGTTGTCCTTGTGGAACGTGGTCGGAAACAGGACGGGTATCGCTTGACCGGCATTGACCGACATGTCGAAGCGTCGCGCCAGTGGGTCGGGGTTGTAGTGCGTGCTGGTGGAGAACTCATCGTTCGAGTATCGGAACGTCAGTGCGTAGCGCCCGTCGTTCGCGACTGTCACGGCCGGGAACGTGAGGGTATTCGCGTTGCCGGGTTCGCCGCCGATGCCCGCGACGCCCTTTCCGCCATCGGCAAGGGGGAATGTCGCTACCGCAGCGGAACCGGCGGTCTCGGCATCCTCCGCTTGGTAGTCGGTCCCGATGAGGTTGGTGCCGCCCTCGGTGACGCGCAGTCGATCGAGCGCGAGCTCGCCCTGCTCGGCGGCGACGACGACCTTATTGATGCCGCCGGCGAGGAAAACCTGGTGCGCGCTCGAGTCAGAGACGGTGCCCACCGGCTGATCGTTCACCCAGAGGGTTGCGGTACCGCCGCCGAAGGTGTCCACCTGGACTGTCGCACCCGCCTCTGCGGCGGAGTGCACCCAGAATGTCACGCTGCCGCCGACGGGAACAGCGACGGTTCCGGAGCCCGACGCGCCGTCCTGGTCGTAGCGAGGTACCGCGCCGCCCTTCAGAGCGGCGTTCTCGGCCTCGTAGACACGTGGGCTGGCCGCCGGATTCGGCAGCGACAGATCGATCTTGTCGATGATGGTGTCGCCGACAGTCTTCTTCGAACCGTCGAGGCTGGTCCCCGAAATCTTGAGTCGATGCGAACCGGCCGTCAGTTGGATCGTGGTGTCGGTGTGGTCCCAGACGACCCACTTGTACCCCAGGGGCATCAGCAGTTGCTGCTCGGCAGCTCCATCGACGGTCAGGAAGACGTTGGTCTTGCCGACATCGGAGAGCATATCGGATCGGTTGAAGGTGTTTGCGAGCACACTGAGGTCGTAGGTGCCGTCTTGCGGCACGTTCACCGTGAATTCGAGGGTCACGTCGGATCCTGTCCTCAGTCCGCCGACGTCTTTGCCGCCCGAAGTATAGAAGCGATCCAACGCGGACGGTGAACCCTCGGAGTTGATCTCGTAGGAGCCCGTCAAAGCGGCATCCTCTGCTTCTCGACTCCAGATGTGACGCGGGCCTACGCCGATATGCGGTGCGAGTCTCGGCTCAGGGGTGGGGGTCGTACCAGCCGCCGGAAGCGGCGGGTTGAGGGCTATAGGGGTGCGTTCGTGGTGCGTCGGCGTGCTCTCCACGCCGCGGCGCCGAGAGTCAACAGCACGAGGGCGAGGGCCGCCGTCCCGATCGGTGTCCGGCCGCCAGTCGATGCCAGCGCTGCCTTCGCGGTGACCGTGATCTGCTGCTGCGCCACGACGCTGCCGTCGGCCCGCCAGATCGCGATCGTGTGCGCGCCCGGGGCGAGGTCGGATGGGATGGTCACGTCGAAAACGACGCGGCCGCCGGCGTCGGCCGCGGGGATGCCGGTGACGCGGATGGGATCGCTGTGCACCTCGGCGGTTGTCTGCTCTGCGGCCTGCAGGCCTGACACCGAGACTCGCACGACGCCACCCTGGGCGACCGTCGTCGATGAGAACGCGGCCGTTGCCGTCGACCCGGGCGGCCCTGTCGGCGTCGGGTCAGGCGTCGGTGTGGGCGTCGGCGACGGGGTCGCTCCGGAGATGACGACAGTGGCCGTCACCGTGATCGCGGTGCTCGAGAACGGTCGCTTGTCGGGGGCGGTGTAGAGGGTGGAGCCGTCTTTGCCGACCCAGTCGTTGTCGTTTGCGCCGATCGTGCGTACGACGCCGGTGATGGCGTAGGCGCCGTGGTTCGAAGCGTCGACGTTCGACACGTCCCACGTCACGGGCAGATTCTGCGTGCCGCGGCCGTATGCCGTGTTCACTTCGGCCGTGGCCGGCAACGCCGACGAGACATCCTGGCCGTCCTCGACGGTGACGGTGCCGAGGTCGGCAGAGACCGCACTGGTCGCATCGGAGGCGCGGATGTGGTCGTAGTCCGCCTTCGTCAGGCCGAGGATGCCGCCGTGCTTGGTGCTCGGCGTCATGAAGAACGTCTTGTCGTCGAGGGGAGTGAAACCCTGATCGAGGTTGGTCGTGACCATTGGCTGGTAGCCGATCTGCGGGATCACATCCACATAGAGGTACCACTCGTCGGCGTCGTTGCGCTTGAAGCCTCCGGGGCCCTCCACGCCGCCGTAGGCGTCGCGTCCGATGTTCTCCTGCACTCGCACCCATTGCGTGTCGCTCTGCCACCATGTGGGGGAGTCGGTCACATCCATGAAGATGTTCTTGCCCCACGACTGGTCTTTGGCGATGCGGTAAGTCTTCCCCTCGTTCTGCAGCAGGGTCGCGTCGATGGTGAAGCCGCCCTCGTCGAGGAAGGTGCCGCCGTAGGTGAAGGTGCTCTGGGTGAAATCGGTGGTGGCCCCCCACAGAATGCGACCGCTGCTGTAGTTGTCGCCACCTTCCGCGATCCGCGACGACCAGTAGACGACGAACGCGCCCGTGCCGGCGCCGTTGTAGTCGGCGACCCATGTCGCCTCGGGCGCCCATGCCATGCCCAGGCGGCCTCCGGGGGGAGCAACGTTCAGCGTGCGCGGCGCCGACCAGGTCACGAGATCGTCGGACTCCCAGATGACCAGGTTGTTGCTGCCCTGGCTTCCCCAGTAGCACCAGTCCTGGCACGGCTGACTGCCGTCGCGCCCGTCGCCGCCGAAGACGCGCAGATCGGTGGCGATGATGTAGTACGTGCCCGTGTCGGGGTTGCGGGTCAGGTAGGGGTCGCGCACGCCCGTCGTGCCCAGCGCGGATGCCAGGATCGGCTTGCCGCCGTTGAGTGGATCCCACTGCTCGGGGTTGTTGCCCCGCGAGACATCGAGGTAGATCTTCTCTGCATAGCCCTGGGCGTCCTCGATGAAGTGCACGAGCATGTAGCCGTAGTGATCGGTGGCGGCTGCCTCGGTCTGCACGCTCGCCGAGACGATCCGGTTCGCGGTGGAGCCGCGAACCGACGCGGTGGCGGACAGCGAAATGGTCGCTGCGCCCGACCCGACGGCCGGCTGGGTAACGCGAAGGGTTTTGCCGTCGGCATCCACCGAGGCGTCGACCGACGTCGTCGACCACCTCACGGTGCCGCCGAGGTCGGGGAGAGTCGTCACCGAATCGGAGATGACCGTCGGATCCTGCAGCCCTGTGAGCACCTTTTGCGCGCGCTCAACGTTTCCTTCCGGGTGCACCTGCGCATCCTGGTCGCTGATCGCCGTGATCTCGGCGCCGTCCAGCGCACGATCGAACACGCGGAAGTGCGAGACCGCGCCCCGGAAGTTCGGGTCGTTCCAGGGCGAGCGGCCGATCGTATTCAGGCTCTGGTCGGTGAGGGAGGCGGGTGTGAGCGTCGTCGATACTGCGCTCACCTGTCGACCGTCCACGTACAAGCGGATCTGGTGCGCGGCGCCATCGATGACGGCGGTGAGTGAATACCAACGATCAGCGTCCATGTTTTCCGCGGCGCGTGCGTTGACCTCGCCATTGCCGGACGCGGTCGTGATGGCGGTGCGGGGGCTGTCCTTCGTGGTAGCGAAGAAGTAGCTCTCGTTGCTCTGGTTACCGACGTTCCAGAGGAAGTGATTGGTGCTCTTCATGCTCGCATCGATTTTCACCTCGGTCGTGATCGTCGCGGAATGCGCGTCCGACAGCAGCGCGTCGGGCAGTCGCACCCAGTTGTCGCCGGTGAAGCTGAGCGAGTCATCGGACCATTGGCCGTCGTCGCCATTCTGAAGTACGGCTGGTCCGAACGGTGACCCGGGCGCAAGGTTCGGGATGCTCGTGCCGGCCGTCTGGTCGAAGCGGTATTCGACCAGCAAGCCGTCGGCATCCGCGGCGACGGCGCTCCCTACGGGGGTGAGCCCCGCGATCAGAAGGCCCGCGGCGATGGCGGTCGTGGCGAAGATCCGCCTCAGGGGGGCGGTCCGCGGGCTGGAGCGATAACCGGTTTTCATTGTCGCGTCCTCAGGAATCATCGGCGCATCGTCGCGTCGTTCTCAGGAGAACGATATGTGAGCGATAACAGATTCGCAAGTAATGATCGGATGTATGGCGGTAGTGTGGGCGGCGGCTGACAGCGAGCCGGGCAGGCGTTAGCGTGGCCGGGTGACCAGTCCAGACACTGCGAGTATCACTCTCGACGAGGGGCAGCGATGGCGCGCCTTCTGGGTGTGCGTATCGGTGGCTTCCCTCACGATCCTCGATCTCAGCAAAGTGAACGTCGCGCTGCCGTCGATCGAGAACGCGCTCGGGGCCGATTCGACGCAGCTGCAGATCGTGGTCTCGGGCTACGTCCTCATGTTCGGGCTGGCGCTGGTGCCTTTCGGTCGCCTGGGCGATCAGCGTTCGCGCAAGACGCTGTTCCTCATCGGTCTCAGTCTGTTCCTGGTGACCTCGATCGTGTGCGCCGTCGCCCCGACCATCGAGGTGCTGATCGTCGGGCGCCTCGTGCAGGGACTTGCGGCCGGCATCCAGATGCCGCAGGTGATCGGGACCATCCAGCAGATCTTCGTCGGTGCGCAGCGCGGTCGTGCCTTCGGCCTCTTCGGCGCCACGATCGGCATCGCCACGGCCATCGGCCCCACCTTCGGCGGACTGATGATCGCGCTGGGTGGTGCGCAGGACGGGTGGCGCTGGATCTTCTGGATCAACGTGCCGCTGTGCGCCCTGGTGATAGCGGGAGTGCTCGGTTTGCTGCCGCGCACGCGCCGATCGGCGCCCGGCCGGGTGCATCTCGACCCGGTCGGACTCGTGTTGCTCGCCTTCACGATCCTCACCCTCATGTGGCCGTTCCTGCTCACCACTGGGGCCTCCACCGATGATCCGCGGCGCTGGTGGACCCTGGTGCTCTTCGTCGTCGTCGTGACCGCCTTCAGCTGGTGGGAACGCCGTTACGCGGCATCCGGCCGTTCTCCGCTCGTGCCGTTCTCGCTCTTCTCGATCTCATCGTTTCGCAACGGCACGCTGGTGATCACCACGTACTTCACCGCGATCCCGGCGATGTTCCTGCTGACGACCCTGTTCCTCCAGATCGGCGTGGGGACGGAGCCGGTCTTCGCCGGGATGGTATCTATCGGATTTGCCGTCGCCAGCGCCATCACCGCCTGGTTCGGCGGCGCCCTCGTCGCCCGACTCGGTCGCCCGCTCGTGGTCTGGGGGCTCGTCGTTGTGCTCGTCAGCATCGTGGCGCTCGCCATCGTCGCCTACACGGTGCCGCCCGGTGCGGTGGAGTACGCCATGGCGGCGGTGATGATCGTCGCCGGAGCGGGTGCCGGCTTCGTCGTCGCTCCCAACCAGACACTCACCCTGGCGGACATCCCGACCCGGGAAGGCGGGCTTGCCGGATCGGTGGGCCAGCTCGGCCAGCGGGTCGGTACCGCCGTCGGCACGGCCATCGGACTGTCGCTGTTCTACTCGAGCATCTACCGCCAGCAGAGCGGTGATCATCGGGGCCTCGAGGTCTTCCACGAGGCTTACGCGTACGGCATGGTCGCCGTGGCGGTGTTCGTGGCGCTCGCCCTGCTGCTCGGCGTGCTCGATCTGAACGAACGTCGTCGTGCTCCCGAAGGCCTCGATACGCACTGATCCGCGGGCCTCGCGGCCGATGTCGCCGGCTCCGCCTACCGTGGAGTCATGCGCATCCTGCACACCTCCGACTGGCACATCGGGCGGACCTTTCACGGTCATTCCACGCTCGAGGCGCTACGCGGCGTGCTCGACGCGCTCACCGATCAGGTGCGCGCGCACGACGTCGATGTCGTCATTGTCGCCGGTGACGTCTTCGATTCGGCCACACCGGCCGCCGCCTGCTACACCCTGCTCTCCCAAACGTTGCAGGCGCTCGCCGACACTGGCGCGCAGGTGGTCGTCACGAGCGGAAACCACGACTCGGCGGCACGTCTGGGCTTTCAGGCGGGACTGCTGCGCAGCGGCATCCACATGCTCACCGATCCCGCCGACATCGGCACGCCCGTCACCGTGTCCGACGATCACGGGCCGGTGCATCTCTACGGCATCCCCTACCTCGAGCCCGCCCTGCTGCGCGCGGTGTGGCCGCAGGCTCGCACTCACGCCGAGGTGCTCGGCCACGCGATGGGGCTGGTGCGCGCCGACTTCGCCGCGCGGGGCGGACGCTCGGTCGCGATCGCGCACTGCTTCACCGCGGGAGTCGAGCCGACCCCGCACCTCGAGCGCGACATCCAGCAGGGCGGCCTCGATGTGGTTCCGCTGTCGACGTTCTCCGGCGTCGACTACGTCGCGCTCGGGCACATCCACGGTCGGCAGCAGCTCGCCCCGCACGTGCGCTACGCCGGCGCACCGCTGCATTACAGCTTCGGCGAGGGCGACAAGCCCCGCGGCTCGTGGCTGGTCGAGCTGGATGCCGACGGGCTCGCCGCCGTGACGTGGCTCGCGTTGCCCGTGCCTCGTCGGCTGGTGACGCTGCGGGGCGCTTTCGACGACATCCTCACTTCCGACGAACATGCCGCGGCGACAGAGGCGTGGGTGAGCGTGGAGTACACCGACGCGCTGCCCGAACGCGACCCGTTGCGCCGATTGCAGGAGCGCTTCCCCTACTGCGCAAAGGTGGTCCACGTCCCGTCGGTGGTGCGCGAGCCCGATGCACGCACGTATTCTCAGCGTGTGCGCTCGGCGCGCAGCGACAGCGAGCTGGTCGACGCCTTCCTCGCCCATGTGCGCGGCGGTGAGGGGGCGACCGAGCGCGAGCGTGAGCTGTTGCGCGACGTGATCGACGAGCGCACGCGCGTCGAGGCGTTCGCGTGAGCGGCTGGCCGCGCCGGGGGCGGTCCGCGTGAAGCTGCACCGCCTGGAGCTGACAGGTTTCGGCCCCTTCCGCGATCGCCAGCTCGTCGACTTCGACGCGTTCGACGACGACGGGCTCTTCCTCATCTCCGGGCGCACCGGAACGGGCAAGTCGAGCATCCTCGACGGCGTGAGCTTCGCGCTCTACGGCACGGTGCCGCGTTACGAAGGCGGCGAGAAGCGGTTGCGCAGCGATCACAGCCACCTCACCGATCCCACCGAGGTGCGGTTGGAGTTCACCGTCGGCGACCGCAGATGGCGCGTGACACGGGCGCCCGAATACGATCGACCGGCCAAGCGCGGCGGCGGGTTGACCACCGAGCCCGCCCGCGCCGAACTCGACGAGCTCGTCGATGGAGCGTGGGTGGGCCGCGCAGCCAAGCCGCGCACCGTGGGGGAGGCGCTGAGCGACGTGCTGGGTCTGAATGCCGCCCAGTTCCAGCAGGTGATCCTCCTCGCGCAGAACAAGTTCTCCCGGTTCCTGCTCGCCCCGGGCGACGAGCGTCAGACGCTGCTGCGAACCCTCTTCGGCACGCGGCGGTTCGAGCAGTACCGCGACCAGCTCGAACAGCAAAGACGCGATGCGCAGAGCTCTTGGGAGGCGAAGACCGAACGGGTCCGCACGCTCATCGACGAGGCGGAGCGCCTCGCCGAGAACCACGGCCTCCGCGTCGCGGATCCCACCGAGGGGGAACCATCGGATGACGGCGCGGCTGGCGTCGCGCCGGATTCGATCCTCGCACCGGGTCGGCGTCCCGCGGTGGCAGACGCGGGCGGTGAGGTGCCGCTGGACGAGCGCCGCGAAGCCCTCACGAGCGCCGCAGGGCGTGCGCAGTACCGCATCGAGCAGACCGAGCTCGCGCGGATGCGCGCCGACGCGGATGCCGCAGCGTCCACCGACGCGCACACTGCGCTTCTCGCCGCGGCCGAGCGGGCGCGTGAGCGGGCGGTACTGGCC
>CAUPYO010000074.1:0-8173 GCA_963515565.1 uncultured Microbacterium sp. | reverse complement strand
GATCACCGACGACGGACGCGACATGATGCGTGCCCTCGGCTTCGCGATCTGATCGAGGCACTGCGAACGACATCGCGTGACGCGTGATCAGCGGCGCATCCGAGGGGCTCGCTAGGCTCGACGGGTGAGCACTCATCCTCTCGATGCCCTGCCCCTGGACACGCTGCGACGCCGCTCCAGCACGAAGTGGCGGACGTATCCCGACGATGTGCTCCCGCTCTTCGTCGCGGAGACCGACTTCGCGCTGGCTCCCGCCATCACCGAGGCGTTGACCACCGCGGTGTCGCTGGGTGACACCGGCTACACCCCGCCCGACCTCGGTGTGCGGGGCGCATTCGCCGGCTTCGCCGCGCGTCGCTACGGGTGGAGCGTCGAACCCGCGCGCGTGCGCACGACCGGTGACGTCATGATGGGCGTCGTCGAGCTCTTGCGCGCCACGACGACGCCGGGTGATCGCGTGGTCACCACCCCGCCGGTCTACCCGCCGTTCGAGATGTGCATCGTCGAGGCCGGATGCCGCGTGGAGCCGGTACCGCTGCTCGACACCGGTGCCGGCTGGAGCCTCGATCTGGACGGTATCGACGCGGCGCTGGCGGACGGCGCCCGCGCAGTATTGCTGTGCAATCCGCACAATCCGACCGGGACGGTCCATGACGCGACGACCCTGGCAGCGCTCGCGGACATCGCCGCGCGCCACGGCGCCGTGGTCATCAGCGACGAGATCCATGCCCCGCTCGTCTCCGACGACGTGCCCTACACCCCGTTTCTGGCCGCCTCATCGACGGCCGCGACGGTGGGCTACGCGGTGACCAGCGCGTCGAAGGCGTTCAACCTGGCGGGGCTCAAGTGCGCCCTGATCGTCACCGCTCACGACCAGACCAGCTCGGTGGTCGCCGCACTTCCCCCGGAGGTCGAGTGGCGCACGGGGCTCTTCGGAGCCATCGGCGCTGTCGCCGCTTTCGATGGAGCGTCGGATGACTGGCTCGACGCGCTGCGCGCACGATTGGACGTCAACCGACGTCTGCTCGCCGACGTGCTCGCCACCCACCTCCCGCGTGCCATCTACCGGGCGCCACAGGCGGGTTACCTCGCGTGGATCGATCTCACCGCCTACGGGTGGGGTGACGACCCGGCTGTGCGCATCCTTGACGAGGCGAAGGTCGCGCTACATCACGGGCCCGAGTTCGGGCCCCAAGGGATCGGTCACGTTCGCCTCAACTTCGGTTGCTCTCCCCAGCTCCTGGCGGAGGCCGTCGAACGGATCGGCCGGCTTGCCGTCGTCTGATCGCGCCTCGGTGTGACAATCGTGCGTAGGTAAGGCTACCCTTAGGGGGTGACCGACACTTCGACCCAGGTCCGCCCTGCGTATCGCCCGTACACCGTCCGCGTGGCGGCGGTGCGTCGACTGACGCCGCACTATGTTCGCGTCACCTTCACGGGGCCCGAGCTCGAGTGGTTCGGCACGGCGGGTCTCGATCAGCGCATCAAGGTCGTGCTGCCCTTGGACGACATTCCGGGACGATTCGCCGATTTCGGACAGAACGACGCCGCCGGTGACTGGTACGACCGCTGGCGTGCGCTTCCTCCTTCCGAGCGCAATCCCTTCCGCACCTACACCGTGCGCCGCATCGACGCGGTCAGTCGCGAACTCGATGTGGATTTCGTCGTCCATCACGATGCGGGTCCCGCGGGAGCATGGGCCGAAGGTGCGAGCATCGGCGATGAGCTGATCATCGTCGGCCCCGACGAACGCAGCCCCCACTCACGCGCCGGCATCGACTGGCATCCGGGAACAGCGCGGCGCCTCCTGCTGGCCGGCGATGAGACCGCAGCCCCCGCGATCAGCGGCATCCTCGAGTCGCTAGACCCCCGGTGCGAGGTCGATGCGTTCGTCGAAGTGCCCACGGTGGCGGACACGGTGCTGCCCCTGCCGCAGGCCACCGACGGATGCCGCCTCGCCTGCCTCCCGCGCGGCGACCGCCCCCACGGCGAGGCCCTCATCGAGGCGGTGACGCACTGGACGCAGCGTCAGGGGCCCCTGTTGGCGCGCGCTGCGGCGCCGCGGCCGCAAGTGCTCGACGACATCGACATCGACCGCGAACTGCTGTGGGACAGTCCCGACGACGGCGACGGGGAGTTCTACGCGTGGATGGCGGGGGAGGCGGCGACGGTCAAGACGCTGCGCCGTCTGCTCGTGTCGGGGTGCGGCGTCGATCGCAAACGTGTGGCCTTCATGGGCTACTGGCGGCTCGGCCAGTCCGAGCGCGTCGAATGACCGCGCGACCACGGCCCCGAAGGACTCTGATCGTCGCGGTGATCGGTGCCGTCCTCTTTGCGGTGCTCGTCGTGCTCTCACTCGCGGTCGGCGCCCGACCGATCGCTCCCGCCGACGTCTGGAATGCCCTGCTGGCGCCCGACGCGTCCAACCCCGATGACGTCGTCGTGCTCACCCAACGTGTTCCCCGCACGATCATCGGTGTGTGCGCGGGGGGCGCGCTGGCGCTGGCGGGAACGGTGATGCAGGGTCTGACCCGCAATCCGTTCGCCGACCCGGGCCTGCTCGGTCTCAACGCCGGCGCGTCGGTCGCCGTGCTGGGCGCCATCACACTCTTCGGTCTGTCCACGCCGGACCGATTCGTCTGGTTCGCGTTTCTCGGAGCAGCGGCATCCGCCGTTCTGGTCGCCGCCATCGGTGGCCGAGGTCCCGACCGCGGCGGCCCGGCGAAGCTCGCCCTCACCGGTGCGGCCGTGACCGCGGGGCTGACCGCGATGACGTATCTCATCCTCAACACGAACGTCTTCGCTCTCGACGTCTACCGGTACTGGTCGGTGGGAGGCCTGACCTCGCGCGGAGTGGATGCCGTCGCCCTCGTGCTTCCGGCGATCGTCGTGGGAGCGGTCCTCGCGCTGGCCTCCGCCCGCGGACTCGACCTCATGGCACTCGGAACCGACACGGCGTCCGGACTGGGTCACGACGTCGCGCGCAGTCGGCTGCTGGGCATCCTGGCCACCGTGCTGCTGTGCGGCGGGGCGACCGCGATCGCCGGTCCGATCGTCTTTCTCGGGCTGCTGGTGCCGCACGCGCTGCGCCCCCTCGTCGGCGGAAGCTACGGGCGCCTGCTCGCCCTCGGTATGCCGTACGGCGCGGCGCTGCTGCTGCTGGCCGACATCCTCGGCCGTGTCGTCGCGCTTCCCGGCGAGGTGCAGGCGGGCATCGTCGTCGCCATCATCGGGGCGCCGCTGCTGATCGCGCTGGTGCTCCAGCCGCGTCGGAGCATGCTGTGAGCGCGTCAGCAGCGGTGCGACGCACGGCGCGACACCGCCGGATCTGGGTGCTGGGCGTGCTGGGTGTGCTCGCGGTCGTCGCGATCGCTGTCGCGCTCTCCGCCGGCGACTACCCGCTCGCGCCCGACCGGCTGTGGCAGACGCTGACGGGATCGGGCACGCGTATCGAGCAGTACGTGGTCTTCCAGGTACGGGCACCTCGCGCGGCGATGGCTGTCGTCGCAGGGGCCGCTCTGGGTATTGCCGGCGCGATGCTGCAGAGCTTCCTCGGCAATCCGCTGGCCAGCCCCGACCTCCTCGGGATCTCGGGAGGAAGCGGTGCGGCGGCCGTCATCGCCATTCTGGTGCTCGGCACCACCGGCCCGGTCCTCGTGGTCTTCGCCTTCGTCGGGGGCGCTGGGGTGGCCGCCCTGCTCCTGCTCGCCGGTCGAGCCTTGCGCGACGGCGGCTTTCGCCTGATCCTCGCCGGGATCGGCATCTCGTTCCTGTCGGCGGCCGTGATCAATCTGTTGATGGTGCGCGCGAAGGTGGAGCAAGCGCGCCTGGCATTGCTGTGGCTGACCGGAAGCCTGGCGTCCACGCAGTGGTGGCAGGTGGCGACCGTCGCTGCGGTGCTGGTTCTGCTCGTACCGGGCTTCGTGGTCGCCGGACGGCTGCTGCCGATCACTCAGCTCGGACGAGAGACGGCGAACGGCCTGGGCGTCGGAACAAGACCGGTGCGACTCGTGGTCATCGTCAGCGCTGTTTTGCTCACCGCCGTGACCTGTGCGTTCGTGGGCCCCATCTCCTTCATCGCCCTGTGCGCACCGGCGATCGCGCGTTCCCTGCTCCGTCATGGCGCGGTCGGCATCGCCGCCAGCGGTGTGCTCGGCGCCGTGCTGCTGCTCGCCGCCGATCTGGTGGCGCAGTTCGCCATCCCCGGGATGTCATTGCCGGTCGGCATCGTCACCGGCGCGGTGGGGGCGCTCTTCCTCCTCTGGCTCTTGGCCACATCGAAAGGACGACACCTGTGACGACGGCATCCCCTTCCCCTCGCCTGGCCGCACGAGAGCTCGCCGCCGGATACCCCGGGCGGCGGGTCATCGACGGGCTCGACCTCGAGATCGTCCCCGGCCGGCTGACGATGATCATCGGCGCCAACGCATCGGGGAAGTCCACGCTGCTCGGAACCCTCTCGCGCCTGCACGAGCCGCTGGCCGGACGCGTCGAGCTCGACGGCGCGGATGTCCGAGGCATCCCGCGCCGGCGCTTCGCGCAGACCGTGGGATTGCTTCCGCAGCATCCGACCGCCCCCGATGGCGTGAGCGTCGCCGAACTCGTCGGACGCGGCCGGCACCCCCACCGGGGGCTGCTCCAGCGATGGAGCGCGTATGACACGGCTCATGTGGACGAGGCGATGGCCTGGACCGGCATCACCGATCTCGCCGATCGTCCCGTCGGCGATCTCTCGGGAGGTCAGCGCCAGCGCGTCTGGATCGCGATGGCGCTCGCGCAGGATCCTCGCATCCTGCTGCTCGATGAGCCGACGACGTTCCTGGATCTCAGCCACCAGCTCGAAGTTCTCGACCTGCTGCGCGAACTCAACCGCAGTCGTGGAACGACGATCGTCGCTGTGCTGCACGATCTCAACCTCGCCGCGCGCTACGCGGACGACCTCGTCGTCATGTGCGCCGGTGCCGTCGTCGCGCACGGGGCGCCGCGCGATGTCCTCACCGGCGAGGTCGTGCGACAGGCCTTCGGCCTTGACGCTCTGGTGATCCCCGACCCCTTGACCGCGACCCCGCTGGTCATCCCCGTTCCCACTGTCAGCGCCGCGCCCGTCGGGGTGCTGGCCACGACTACGTCTTGACACCCCTGAGAAAGGAAGACCCGATGAACAGACGACGAAAGACCGCCGGTCTCGCCGCGATCGTGAGCGCCGCCCTTCTGCTGTCCGGCTGCGCGGCCGGTGCGCCGGCGGCTACGCAGAGCTCGGATGCCGCTGCGAGCGACGCATTCCCCGTGACCATTCACTCGGCCCTGGGCGATGCCACCATCGAGAAGAAGCCCGAGCGCATCGCCACGTGGGGCTGGGGCGCCACCGACACGGTGCTCGCCCTCGGCATCCAGCCGGTCGCGATCCCCGCCGACACATACTCGGGCGGTGACGACAAGATGGCGCCATGGATCTCCGATGCGGTCGACAAACTCGGCGGCCAGAAGCCCACGATCCTCGACGCGAGCGCCAACGAGGTGCCTCTCGAGGCACTGCTGAAGACCAACCCCGACGTGCTGCTCGCTCCGTACTCCGGCCTCACGCAGAAGGAGTACGACGCGGTGACGGCAGCGGGCATCCCCGTCGTCGCCTACCCGGACGCGCCGTGGACCACACCGTGGCGCGATGTGATCACGATCACCGGCAAGGCCCTGGGTATGAGCAGCCAGGCCGATGCGCTGCTGAAGGGCCTGGATGCCCAGGTGGCCTCGGCAGCGTCTTCGCACCCGGAGTTCGCGGGTGTGAGCATCGCGTATGTCAGCGACAGTCCTGACACGTTCTACGTGTACCTCCCGTCCGACCCGCGCGTCGAGATCCTGCAAGACCTCGGGTTCGTCTCACCGCCCAGTGTCAAGGCGCTCGCGGGTGCGGAGAGCACGTTCTACGCGACGGTCAGCCAGGAGAACCTGGACAAGATCGACTCACAGGTGGTCTTCACGCAGTCGGACAGCCAGTCGGCCCTGGACGGGTTCCTCGGCTCGGCGCGCGGATCGCTGATTCCGGCCGTGAAGAAGGGCGCCGTCGCGGCGATGGTGGGCACCGAGAACGTCGCCTCGGTCTCCCCGACCGCGCTGACCCTTCCGTGGGCGCTGCCCACGATCACGGACAAGCTCGCCGCGGCGGTCGCGAAGTCCAAGAGCTGATACCAGGAAACCGGATACGACGACGGCCCCGACCACGTATGGTCGGGGCCGTCGTTGCGACTCGTGTCAGCGCTGCGCGTGACGCTCGACCGCGCGGACGCCCGCCCAGGCAGCGGGCACCAGCAGAGCGGCCAGGGCGGCCTTGACGACGCCGCCCACGATGAAGGGCGTCACGCCCGCGGCCAGAATGGCATCGACGCTCAGGCCCTGGCCGAGGACGACGTTGAGGATGAACGCCAGGTAGGGCACTCCGAAGAGGAACGGGATGACGCTGGCCGCGGCGAAGCCGACGAAGGCCAGGATCGGGCGACGGTCCCACGCGCGCTCGGCGAACCAGCCGGCGACGAAGGCGGCGAACACGAAACCGATGATGAAGCCGAAGCTGGGCTTGGCCACCGCCGCGATGGTGCCGGTGAAGCCGGCGAACACGGGCACGCCGGCGAGTCCCGCGAGCAGATACGTGACCAGCGCGGCCGCACCGCGGCGTGCACCGAGGGCGGCACCGACGACCACGACGGCCAGCGTCTGTCCGGTGACCGGTACCGGCCACAGCGGAACTTCCACCTGCGCCAGCGCAGCGACGAAGGTCGCACCGGCGACGACGAGGGCGATGTCGAGGGCGATCGCGCGAGCGCGGTCAGACGGGCGTGCGATCAGATCGGCGAGCACGGGGCGGCGCCCGGCAACGGCGAGGGACATGCGGTCTCCTTCGGAAAGCGGACGGGACACGGCTCAGCCTAGGGTCTGGCAGCGCCGACCACCTGGATGACATCGACCGAAGAATCGCGGTTTCGTTGTCCGGAGCGGATAGTCGCGTTGTGCGCCCGTACACTCGCGATATGACGACGATCGAGGTGCGCACCGCCACCTTCTCGGATGCGGCGGCAATGGCATCCGTGCATGTCGAGGGCTGGCGAGAGACCTACCGCGGTGTCATGAGCGATGCCGTTCTGGATGCGCCCGATTTCACCGCCCGCCGCGAGAGCTTCTGGCGCACGATTCTCAGCGGGGATGCGCGTTTCGAGGCATGGATATCCGCCGTCGCGCTGGTCGATGATGGCGTGGTCGGGATCGCTCTGTCGTGCCCTACGCCCGAAAATGAGCGCGGTGTCGGGGTGCCCGACCGCACTCTCGCCGCTCTCTATGTGCTGGCCGTTCACCAGGGAACCGGCGCCGGGGTTCGCCTGCTGAACGCTGTCGCCCCCGCATCCGACGCGTGCGCGCTCTGGGTGGCCGATCCGAACCCGCGCGCGCGGGCTTTCTACCTGAAGCACGACTTCGTCTTCACCGGGCAGGTCAAGGTCGACGACGGCGTTCGCGAGCTACGGATGGTGCGTGCCGCGGCGGACTGACGCGTCACTCGGGCGTCGCGGACGTCCGACGGCGGTAGACTGGGAGGCTGGTCCGCTTCTGGGCCGCTCTCCCTCCCGAAGAACGGACGTCTGCTGTGCTGGCCGTGCACGACCTCGAGATCCGCGTGGGCGCCCGCACGCTCATGGCGGAGGTGTCGTTCCGCGTGTCGGACGGCGACAAGATCGGACTCGTCGGGCGCAACGGCGCCGGCAAGACGACGCTGACCAAGGTACTTGCCGGTGACCTTCTGCCCGCTGACGGCAAAGTGGAGCGATCGGGCGAACTCGGCTACTTGCCGCAGGATCCCCGCTCGGGCGACCCGGAGATGCTCGCGCGCACCCGCATCCTCGACGCGCGGGGCCTGGGCACCCTGGCGCTGCAGATGCACGAGGCGTCCCTGCAAATGGGGGATGCCGACGAGAAGGTCGCCGCGAAGGCGATGCGCCGCTACGGAAACCTGATGGAGCGCTTCGAAGCGCTCGGTGGCTACACAGCCGAGTCCGAGGCGGCATCCATCGCGCACAACCTCTCGCTTCCCGACCGCATTCTCGACCAGCCGCTGAAGACGTTGTCCGGCGGTCAACGTCGTCGCATCGAGCTCGCGCGCATCCTGTTCTCCGATGCGCAGACGATGATC
>CAUPYO010000073.1:0-8177 GCA_963515565.1 uncultured Microbacterium sp. | reverse complement strand
CCGCCGCCGTCGCCGAAGCCGTACGGCAGCAGCGAGACCGTGCCGCGCCCCTTGTCGGCATAGTTGCGCTCGGCGTGCGCGAGGTCGGCGGCGGAGACCTCGGAGTTGTACTTGTCGACCGGCGGGAAGTGCGTGAACAGGCGCGTGCCATCGATGCCCTCCCACTGGAAGGTGTGGTGCGGCATGCGGTTCGTCTCGTTCCACGAGATCTTCTGCGTGAGGAACCACCGCGCGCCGGCGGCCTTGGCGATCTGGGGCAGCGCGCCGGTGTAGCCGAACGAATCGGGCAGCCAGACCTCGGGGGTGTCGATGCCGAACTCCCGCTGGAAGAACCCCTTGCCCGCCACGAACTGGCGGGCAAGCGCCTCGCCGCCGGGCATGTTGGTGTCGGATTCGACCCACATGCTTCCCACCGGGATGAACCGGCCCTCGCGCACGCGCTCGACGATGCGGGCATACAGGTCGGGGTAGTACTGCTTCACCCACGCGAACTGCTGGGCGGACGAACTCGCGAACACGAAGTCGGGGTCTTCATCCATGAGCGACAGCACGTTCGAGAACGTGCGGGCCACCTTGCGGGCTGTTTCGCGCACCGGCCACAGCCACGCGGAGTCGATGTGGGCGTGCGCCACCGCGTGCAGGGTGTGCGCGCTGGCATGTGCGGGGCGTGCGAGCAGCGGCGCGAGCACGGCTCGGCCCGCCGCGGCGGTGCCGGCGACGTCGTCGGGATCGACCGCATCGATCATCTGCTCGAGGCCCGCGAGGATCTCGGCCCGGCGGGGGCTTCCGGCATCCAACTGCTCGCAGAGCCCGCGCAGAGCGACCGTGTCGGCGCGGAGCGCGGCGACCTCCAGATCTCGCAGCGCCACATCAACCTGCCGGAGCCGGTAGATGTGATCGGTGCCCGCGGTGGCGGGGTCGCCCAAGGGAGTGGGCTCAAACGTGAACAGGCTGCCGACATCAGGATTGGATGCCGCCTCGATGAAGACGTCGATGCGGCCGTCGGCGTCGATCGCTTCGGTCACGGCATTGTTCAGCGGTGCGATACCGCGTAGTGGCCGCCCGTCGGCACTCCACACCATGGCCTCGCTCTGGAAGCCGACCTGGCCACTCGTGAAGCCCAGGTCGACGACGAGCTCGGCACGGGTGCCCTCGGGCAGTGATCCGCTCGCGCGCCACGACGACGGCACCTCCCCGCGCACCCGCAGCCAGCTGGTTCCCCAGGGCCGGCCCCACGCTCGGCCGGTCGCGAACGGCGCGAAGGGTGCCGCGGATGCTTCGGCGAATGTCACGGGTTCGCCCGGCGCCTCCCAGAGCTCGATCTCGAGCGGGACGGTGGCGCGGTGGATGTGGGCGGTGAGCCGCTCGCGGACGAAGCGGTCGATGCGCAGCTCGGCGAGAGCGCTGCGGTCGTGCATGAGGGGGGTCCTTTCCGGACGACAGGGGGACAGGCAGGGAGGGCGTCAGCCCTTGACGCCGCCGGCGAGCGCGAACGAGCTGCCGGTCAGCCGCTGCATCAGCAGGTAGAGCACGAGAATCGGCACGGAGTAGACCATCGCGAAGGCGGCCAATTGGCCGTAGGCGACGGCGCCGTGGTTGCCGAAGAACTGGAAGATCGCCACGGATGCCGGCATCTTCTCGGCGCTGAACAGCAGCACGAAGGGCACGAAGAAGGTCCCCCACGCCGGCGTTAACACGACGTTGAAGACCACTCCGATGCCGGGGCGCATGAGGGGCAGGACGATGCGGGCCAACGCCCGCATCGGCGAGGCTCCGTCGACCCAGGCGGCCTCTTCCAGCGAGACCGGCACCGAATCCATGAAGTTCTTCAGCATCCAGATCGCCATGGGAAGCGACGTCGCCGCCATGAAGAGCACGACGCCGAGCAGCGAATCGAGCAGTCGCATCTGCACGAACATCGCGTAGACCGGCACCATGAGCGCGGTGATCGGCAGGCACGAACCGAACAGCACGCTGTAGAGGAAGCCTCGCTGGAAACGCATGTTGAAGCGCGAGAGCGGGTAGGCGGCGAGGATGCCGACGATGACCGTGAGCGCCGCGGTGCCGAACGAGATGATCGCCGAGTTCCACAGCGGCAGGAATGACTGGTTGAACGTCAGCACCTGGGCGAAGTTGTCGAAGGTCACGCCGTCGGGCACCGACATCGACACGGTGGCGGCCGGGTTGATCGACGACAAGACGATCCAGGCGATCGGCACGACGAAGACGACGGCCAGCACGACGAGGATGATGTTGGCCAACCAGCGCCCGCGGCTGCGGAGGGGGGAGTCCACGGACAGGCTGCTCATGACTCCACCTCGGGCTTCAGGATCTTGATGTAGATGGCGGCGAACACCGCACCGAGCACGATCGTGACCGCGGCGATCGCCGTGCCGTAGCCGACCTGGGCGAACTTGAAGGCCTCTTGGTAGGCGAGCACCGGAAGCGTCGAGCTGCGCGTGCCGGGGCCCCCGCCGGTCATCACCCAGATCAGGCCGAACGTGCCGACGGTCTGCAGGGTGGTGAGCTTGAGATTCGTCGCGATCGACCGGCGGATCATCGGCAGGGTGATGAGGAAGAACCGCTGCACCGAGTTGGTGCCGTCGATCTGAGCCGCCTCCGTGATCTCCGGCGGCACCTCGGCGAGCGCCGCGTTGTAGACGAGCATCGAGAACGCCGTGCCGCGCCAGATGTTGGCGAGGATGACGGCGAGCATCGGATAGTCGATCAGCCAGCTGACGCTGCCGAGCCCCAGTGAGTTCAGCGTCGCGTTCAGGGTGCCGTCGGAGGAGAAGAAAGCGTAGAGGGCGAATGCCGCGACGATCTCGGGGAGCACCCACGAGATGACCACGAGGGTGCTGACGGTCGTCGACAGGATCTTGGAACCCGCGCGGGTGAGCACCGCCAGTGCCATGCCCAGCACGTTCTGCCCGATGATCGCGGAGAAGAAGACGAACGAGAGCGTGAGTGCGACCGAGCTCCAGAAATCAGGGTCGGAGAAGAGCGAGATGTAGTTGTCGAACCCGATGAACTGCGGCTTGGCGGCCCGGTACCCGGTGAGGGCGGCGTTGGTGAGCGACCCCCACAGGGCGAACCCCATCGGGCCGACCAGGAAGATCACCAGCAGGATGATCGCCGGGATCAGAGGCGTCGAGCGGGACAGAGAGCGAAGAGTGCCGCCCCGCCTGCGCCCGGCCCCGTCGGGGGCCGGCCGCAGGGGCGACGATGCGATCGTCGACATGGAGGTCAGTCGCCCTGCTTCACCTTCGTGGAGCCGACGATCTTGGTGAGCGCGGCGTCGTAGGTCTTCGTGGCCTGCTCCGGCGACGCGTCACCGGTGATGACCGACTCGGTCGCCTGCTGCAGCGCGCTGGAGATCTGCGAGTAGTCGGGCGTCGCCGGACGGAAGTGGGTCACCTTCACCAGATCGGCGAAGAACTTGAACGTCGGGTTGTAGCCCAGGTAGTCCTGCGAGGTCGCCACATCGTCGCGGACGGCGATCTGGCTGTTCTCGGTGTCGTACTTGAGCGTGTTCTCCTTGTTGAGCGCCATCGCGATGAAGTCGAAGGCGGTCTTGGGGTGCTTCGTCTGCGACCCCACGGCGAGCGTCCATCCGCCCGACATCGACGTCGCACCCGGGTCGGCGCCGTCCTGCGTCGGCATCTTCGCGAGACCGATCGTCTGCTGCCAGGCCGGCCACGCGTGGTCACCGGTCATCCACCCGCCGGGCAGCCACGAGCCGTCGATGGCCATGGCGACCTTGCCCTGGGGGATCAGCTCGGTCGACACGCGGCTGCCGATGGTCGGATCGAGCGCGAGGTCGAGGGGAGTGGCGAGACCCTTGTCGTAGAGCTCCTTGTAGAACGACAGGGAGTCGGTGAGGCCCTTCGACCCGGTGATCCACTTCTGCGCGTCGTTGTCGTACAGCGTCGATGCCGTGCCGTAGACGAGCATTTCGAGACCCTGCATGGAGGTCTGCTCGCCGGCGGCCTTTCCGCCGTAGATGTTCAGCGGCGTCACGTCGGGCACCGCGGCCTTGATCTTCTCGGCTGCCGTGACGATGTCGTCCCACGACTTCGGCTGCCAATCGGCGGACAGGCCGGCCTTGGCGAAGATGTCCTTGTTGAAGTAGATGCCGCGGGTGTCGGTGCCCATCGAGACGCCGTAGGTCTTTCCGTCGTCGCCCAGCCCGGCCTGCTTGGCCGCATCGTAGAACTGGCTCCAGTCGGCCCAGTTGGCGACGTAGTCGTCGATGGGCAGAAGGTAGCCGGCGGCCGAGTCCGACTTGATCTGGAACGTGTCTTCGTAGATCACGTCGGGGGCGGTCTCGGGGGAGCCGTTCATGAGGGCCAGCTTCGTGAAGTACTGGTCTTCCGACTCGATGGGCTGGAGCTTCACGGTCGCGCCCGGGTTGGCGGCCTCGAACTCCGGCTTGACCTTCTGGAAGAGGTCGTCCAGCTGATGGAAGGCTGCCGTCTTCTGGTAGACGACGGTGATGGTCCGCTCGCCCGACTCGGTGGCGGGGGCGGCGGGGGCTCCACCGCTGCAGCCGGTCAACGCGAGTCCCGCCACGGTGATGGCGGCGGCAGCGCTGAGAACTCTGTATCGCATTCCTGCTCCTTTGCTACGGGATGGCGTCAGCTCGGCGCTGAGCGTGATTAATCTATCAACTTGATTAATCGCGTCAAGTAACGATTTCATCTCGCGTAGCAATGAGCGCCGACGCGCCGAATCGACGTCAGCCGGTGATGAGCAGGTGCGACGGGCGAGCGGTGAAAGCGCCGTCGAGCACGAGGCAGGCGGCGCCGACCGCGGCGACATCCGTGCCCAGCCGCGACTCCCGCAGCGTCAGGGGCCGCGTGGTCGTCACGCCGCCCGTCCGGGCGAGCGCGTCGCTGAGGGCGGGGCGCAGGAACGGGCTCAGGCGCGCCCAGATCGGGCCGCCGAGAACGGCGTCGGTCAGATCGAGCAGGTTGTCCAGCTGCACGAGCGCGCGGGCGATGCGGCGCGCGGCACGGGTGAGCGTCTCGACGGGGCGGGGCTCGCCCTCCAGCGCGCGCAGGCAGAGCTCATCCAGCGCGGCGCGTGGATCTCGCGGCGTCTGGGCGGGCGCGGCATCCCATCCGGCCTCGGTCAGCAACGTCGCGGGCTCGAGCGAGACGCCCAGGCATCCGCGCGCCCCGCATTCGCAGGGCGGTCCCTCGGGGTCGACGATGAGATGGGCGATATCGCCCGCGTTCGAGGTGGCTCCGCGCAGCGGTGTGTTCGCCAGCGAGAGACCGACGCCCGCCCCCGCGCCGTAGTAGAAGAACAGTGCATCACCCAGTTCGCCGCTGGGTGTCACCCACAACTCGCCGACCATCGCGGCGATGACGTCCTTCTCCAGAAGTGCCGGCAACCGGGTCAGCGCGGAGAGTTCGTCGCGCAGGCGCGTGCCCGACCACTCCGGCAGCAGCGGCGGGTTGAGCAACTGCCCCGACGAGACATCGAGAGGTCCGGGTGCGGCGATGCCGACGCCCAGCAGGCGAGTCGGGTCATCGAGCGAGGCGGTCAGTTCGCCCGACACCGCGCCGATCTCGGCAAGCTGCTGCGCACTCGAGGTGCCCGTGGGGATGATCTCGCGATGATGCACGATCCGCCCCGCGAGGTCGAGCAGGACGACGGTGGTCACGGCGGGGTCCAGGTGCACGCCGAGTGCGTAGCGCGCCGACGGGTCGAGGGCGAGCATCGTGCGGGGTTTGCCCGGACCCGAGCTGACCTTTCCGGCTTCGGCGATGAAGCCCTCGGCGGTGAGGCGTCGGGTGACGTTAGTGAGCGTCTGCGGCGACAGCCCGGTCTTGTCGGCCAGCTCGACCCGGCTCATCCCCTCGGGAGCACGTCGGATCAGATCGAGGATGAGTGCCTGGTTGTAGTTTCCGACGCCGAGCAGGTTGGAGCCGCGTGTGCTGAGCATCGGCGCCTCTCCTCTTCTGGTGACTGCGCCTTCACGCTAGTACGCCGGCGCGCTTCGAGTGCGGATCACCGAATCGCAATCGGCAGCCCCGGATACTAGGACGTCCATGTAAACTCATCGGTGTGCCTCATCCGGCACGATCTCGGCTGTCGATCTGTTTCACAAGGACGTGACGCGATGAGCATGACCATCACCCCCTCCCTCTCCGCTGACGAACGAGGAGCCATCCTCGACGCGGTGCGTGACTTCGCGCGGACCCGCCTGGAGCCGCACGCCCTGGAATGGGATCGCGATAGGCGATTTCCGCGCGACGTGCTGGCCGCGGCGGGCGAGCTGGGGCTCGGCGCGCTCTACGTGCGCGAAGACGTCGGCGGCACCGGACTCGCCCGACAGGATGCCGCGCTCGTGTTCGAGCAGCTGGCGGTGGGTGACCCGACGATCGCGGCGTACATCAGCATCCACAACATGGTCGCGTGGATGATCGACACCTACGGCACCGAGGCGCAGCGGCACGAGTGGCTGCCTGGTCTGAGTACCCTGCAGGACCTCGGCGCATACTGCCTCACCGAACCCGGCGCCGGCTCGGATGCCGCGGCCATCGCCACCAGCGCGATCGCCGACGGCGATGGGTACGTCATCACCGGCGTCAAGCAGTTCATCTCCGGAGCGGGCGAGGCCGCGGTCTATGTCGTGATGGCACGCACCGGGCCGTCGGGCGCGAAGGGCATCAGCGCCTTCCTCGTTCCCGCCGATGCCGAAGGCCTCAGCTTCGGTCCCCACGAACGCAAGATGGGCTGGAACGCGCAGCCCACTCGCCAGGTGATCCTCGACGAGGTGCGGGTCCCGGCATCCGCGATGCTCGGCTGCGAGAACGGGGGATTTCGCATCGCGATGAGCGGGCTCAACGGCGGCCGCGTCAACATCGCCGCGTGCTCGCTCGGCGGAGCGCAGTGGGCGCTCGATCGGGCGGTGCGCTACGTGCACGAGCGTTTCACGTTCGGCGAAGCCCTCGCCGAACGGCAGAGCGTCGTGTTCGCGCTCGCCGACATGGCCACCCAGCTGCAGGCGGCCCGCGCGCTGGTGCGCGATGCGGCTCGCGCGATCGATGAGCACGCCGACGACGTCGCCGTCCAGTGCGCCATGGCCAAGCGCTTCGCGACGGATGCCGGATTCGAGGTCGCCAACCAGGCGCTGCAGCTGCACGGCGGCTACGGCTACCTGCAGGAGTACGGCATCGAGAAGGTGGTCCGCGACCTGCGCGTGCACCAGATCCTCGAGGGCACCAACGAGATCATGCGGGTGATCATCGGCCGCGACGTTCTGGGAGCATGAGGGCATGACCGACTACTCCACGATCCTCGTCTCCACCCGCGGCCACGTCGGCTGGATCACGCTCAATCGGCCCGAGGCGCTCAACGCCCTGAACTCGACACTGCTGAGCGAGTTGGCCGCCGCCGCGACCGCGTTCGACGCCGACGAGGCGATCGGCTGCATCGTCGTCACCGGGTCGGAGCGTGCGTTCGCCGCCGGCGCCGACATCAAGGAGATGGAGGATAAGACTCCGGTCGAGATGTCGCTGCGGAGCCCCTTCGTCGGGCTCGAGGCGTTCTCGCGGGTGCGCACCCCTGTCGTCGCCGCGGTGGCCGGTTACGCCCTCGGCGGCGGCTGCGAACTGGCGATGGCGTGCGACATCATCCTGGCCGCCGACACGGCGCGGTTCGGTCAGCCCGAGATCACGCTGGGCGTCATCCCCGGGCTCGGCGGCACGCAGCGACTCCCGCGCGCGATCGGCTACTACAAGGCCGCCGAACTCGTTCTCACCGGTCGGATGATGGATGCCGCAGAAGCCGAACGCGCGGGCCTCGTCTCGCGTATCGTCCCCGCGGCCGACCTGCTGGCCGAGGCGGAGGCGATGGCCGCGCTGATCGCCGCGAAGTCGCTGCCGGTGCTCTACGCCGCGAAGGAGTCGCTGCGGGCGTCTTTGGAGACCACCGGTGCGGAGGGACTGCGCTTCGAGAAGAAGGTCTTCACGTCGCTGTTCGCACTCGACGATCAGAAGGAGGGCATGGCTGCCTTCCGCGAGAAGCGTGCGGCGACCTTCACGAACCGGTGACCGCGTCGCCGGCGGCCGCCCGCAGGCGCGCGATGATCGCGACCAGTTGCTCGGTGTCGCCTGTGCCCAGCCCGGGTCGGGTGAACACCGCACGGTTGAGGGCGTCGGTGG
>CAUPYO010000072.1:0-8181 GCA_963515565.1 uncultured Microbacterium sp. | reverse complement strand
GATCCGCACCCGCGGCATCACCCGTGTCGGGGGGGCGCCCGATGGTCGCGTGCGCTTGCGCGTGGAAGCCGGTCACGACTGGGACGATCTCGTCGAGTACACCGTTGCGGAGGGTCTTGCCGGCATCGAGGCGATGAGCGGCATCCCGGGATCGGCCGGGGCGGCCCCTATCCAGAACGTCGGCGCCTACGGTCAGGAGATCGTCGAGACTCTCGTCGAGGTCGAACTGCTCGACGAGGCGACCGGCGAGGTCGAAACGGTGCCCGCGTCTGAACTGGAACTGGGTTTTCGGACGTCGGTGCTCAAGCAGCACTACGGCCACGGATCGCGCCGCGCCGGGGTGATCGTCTCGCTCACCCTCGAGCTCGACGACGTCGGCCACGGCGATGTGCCGGTACGCGGCGCGCAGCTGCGCCAGGCGCTGCGCCTGGCTCCGGATGCTGCCGTCTCCCTGCGCTGGATCCGCCAGACCGTGCTGGAGACACGCGCCTCGAAAGGCATGGTGCTCGACGACGCCGATGTCGACACCCACAGCGCCGGGTCGTTCTTCCAGAACGCGATCGTATCGGCGGCCTTCGCCCGGACGCTGCCGCCGGAGTGCCCGCGATGGCCGCTGGCGGTCGCGGTCGCACCCGTGACCGTCATCCCGCTGGCCGCCTTCGATGGCCTGGTGCCTCCGCCGGTCTCGGTCCAGCCGGACGTGAAGGTCAGTGCCGCGTGGCTCATCGAGCACGCCGGGCTGGGCAAGGGGTTTCGACTGCCGCGCTCGCGCGCGGGCCTGTCGACGAAGCACGCGCTCGCGCTGACGAACCGCGGCGGCGCGACGGCCGGCGAGGTGGCCGAGCTGGCGCGCTACATCCAGCACCGTGTGCAGTCCGAGTTCGGACTGCTGCTGCAGCCCGAGCCGGTGCTCGTCGGCGTCGAGCTCTGAGACGCGAGCGCGAGCGGCGCCGATCAGCCGCGAAGGGCGGCGAGAGGATCCGAGTCGAGGTCTTCCGCCGCCAATGCCTGCCCCACCCGGACCTTGGCGCTGAGCAGATGATCGACGAACAAGCGTGAGAGCGATTCGTGGTCGCCGCCGCGAATCGCCTCGATCATCTCGCGATGCTCGAGATCGGCCTGCGCCCTGCCGCCGAGCTGATCGATGTTCTCCTGCGAGTACGGCTGCACTGCGGCCAGAAGTCCGTTGAGGATCTCAGCGGTGCGCGGTCGCCCCGCCGCCGCATGCAGTCGCGTGTGGAATTCGAAGTTGCGCCGCATCCACTGCTCGACGTCGGGGGTCGAGAGCATCTCGCCGGCGAGGGCATCGAGGGTCCGGAGCTCATCGGGCCCCATCCGCTGGACGATGTCGTGCGCGATCGTGGGCTCGATCAGAAGGCGCAGATCGTAGAGCTCATCGAGTTCGGCCCGGTTGAGCAGGCGCACGCGTGCGCCACCGCCGGGCGTCATCTCGATCACACCCTCGGTGGCGAGGATGCGCAGCGCTTCTCGCACGGGACTGCGGCTTACGGAGAATCGGCGGGCGAGGTCTTCTTGCACCAGGGGGGCGCCGGGCGCGATCACCTTCTCCCGGATGGCGAGCGCTATTCGCTGCGCGATCACTTCCGGGCCCACCGCAGCTGCCATGGCGCGTCCTCCGCTTCTGAGACCGGGCGCCCCTGCGCCGAAAGCCGTGCTGTCGACACTATACGAATCGCAGGGGGTGCATTCACTGTATCCAGTGTGTACAGTGGGGCCACGCCACTTCGGCAACGTCCTGGACTCACAGATGGAGTTTGTGCAATGAAGCATCAACGATGGTCGGCGCGCCCCGGCCGAAAGATCCTGCAGCTCACGGCGGCGGCAGCCGTGACCCTGCTCGCGCTCACCGGCTGCTCCGCGTCGGACGCCGGGCAGGCAGGCGCGACGCCGACCTCCGAGCCCCACCCCGGCGGAACCCTCACCGTCGCGCTCGCCTCGACGCCCTCGATCATCGACCCCTTCGCGACGAGCCTTCAGGCCGACTGGGTGATCGCGCGTCAGGTCTGCGAGCCGCTGTTCGACGTGTCGACCTCGTCGCAGATCGGCCCCGTGCTGGCCGACAGCCTTACCGACAACGGCGGTGGCAGCTACACGCTCGCCCTTCGCAAGGGCGTGACATTCCAGAATGGGCAGCCCTTCACCTCGGCTGACGTGATCGCCAGCCTCCAGCGCTACTTCCTCACTCCCGGTAACGGCTCGATCCTGAAGGGGCTGACGACGTCCCTCGAGCCGGTCGACGACGCCACCGTCGCGATCACGCTGAAGACACCGAGCCCGCTCTTGCCGACGTTGCTCACCACGGCGTACATGATGCCGGCCAGTATCGTCGCCAACCGGCCGACGACGGACCCGGTCACCGACCTCGTCTGCACCGGTCCGTACAAGCTCACCAGCTACGCGGCCGACGGCGACGTCGTGCTCGATCGCTGGGAGGGCTATCAGGCCCGCAGTGAGCCCGCGGATGGAGGCCTCGGCCAGAAGCACGCGTATGCCGACAAGATCGTCTTCACGCCGATGCCCGAAGCATCCACGCGACGGCAGGCGACCGAGGCGGGACAGATCGACATCGGCGGGTCGTTGTCGTATGACGACTACGACACCGTCAAGAACGGCGGCGCCGCCCAGGCCGTGCTGCTGAGCCCGACCTCCGGGTCGACCGTCGTGTTCAACAAGGCGCAGGGCATCATGAGCAACCCGGCGATGCGGCAGGCGTTCATGTCGGCCCTGAACATGGACGACATCATGCTCGCGGCCTTCGGCAACCCGGAGTTCTTCTCCGTCGACGGCAGCTTCATCCCCGCCGCCAACAAGGTGTGGTCCACCGACGCCGGAACCGATCACTTCAACAAGCAGGATCTCGATCGCGTCAAGCAGCTTCTGAAGCAAGCCGGCTACAACGGTGAGCCGGTGCGCTGGCTGACCACGAAGGAAGACCCGTCGTGGTACGGACCGTCCCTTCCGGCCCAGCAGCAGCTCAAGGAGGCCGGCATCAACATCGACCTCCAGGTGATCGACCGCGCGAGTGTCATCCAGCTGCGCACCGACCCGACCGCGTTCGACCTCTTCTCCTCCGGCATCCCCACCTACGCCGACCCGGTACTGCTGCCGTACTTGCAGCAGACCTTCCCCGGAACATGGGTGTCGCCGGAGAGAGACGCTCTGCTCAGTGCGTTGTCGACCGAGTCGGATGCCGCCGCCCGAAAGGCGACGTGGGAGCAGCTGCAGACGCTGATCTACAAGGACCTCCCCTTCATGAAGTTCGGCACCTCGCGTCCGCTTCTGATCACCTCGAACCGCACGCACGTCGAGCATGCCGACGAGCTGGCGGGCTGGTACTACAACGTGTGGCTCGACCAGTCGTAGTCATCCCCGCACGCGCACCCGAAACGAGGTAACTGATGTCCGAGATGACTGTCTCCACGACCGGCCCGACGGAGGAGGAGGTGCTGTCCGCCGCCACGAAAGTGTGGCGACGTGTGCTTCGACGCCCGGCGGCCGTGGTGGCGCTCGCGGTCCTCGTGGCGATGGCGGGGGCGGCACTGCTCGCCCCCGCCATCGCGGGTGACCCCAACGCGTTCGTCGCCCTCGAACGCCTCAAGCCGCCCTCCGGCTCACACGTGTTCGGCACCGACAATCTGGGCCGGGACGTCTTCTCCCGCACCGTCTACGGTGCCCAAGCCTCCCTCACCGTCGGTCTCGTGACCGCCGCCGTCACCACGGCGATCGGCGCTGCGCTCGGCATCCTCGCCGGGATGTTCCGGTGGGTCGATGCGGTGATCATGCGGATCGTCGACGGGGTGATGTCGTTCCCGATCATCGTCCTCGCGCTCGCGATGACCGCGATCCTCGGACCGGGCCTGGGCACCGTGATCCTTGCGATGACCATCGTGTTCGTGCCCGGCATGACCCGGGTCGTCCGCAGCACGGCGCTGGTCGCGAGCGAGCTGCCGATGATCGACGCCGCGCGCGCCATCGGTGCGGGCAACGCGCGCATCTTCTGGAAGTACGTCCTCCCGCAGTGCGCCACCCCCGTGCTCGTGCAGGCGGCGATCACCTTCACCACGGCGGTGATCGTCGAATCCGCTCTCAGTTTCATCGGAGCCGGCCTGCCACCGGACGTGCCGAGTTGGGGGGCGTCGCTGTCGGAAGCGCGCAGCTACCTGACATCGGCGCCGTGGATGTGGGGCTTCCCGGGCCTTGCGCTGATCCTGACCGTTCTGGCGATGAACATCGTCATCGACAACGTGCGGGACATCGTTGACCCGCGTGCCGGAGGACGCTGACATGCTGCGCTATCTCGGACAACGCCTGCTGGCGCTGCTGCCCACCGTCGCCGTCCCGTTGGTGCTCGTGTTCCTGCTGCTGCGCCTCGCGCCCGGCGACCCCGCTGCGATCCTGCTGGGCGACTCCGCCACCCCCGACCAGGTCGCCGCTCTGCGCGAAGAGCTCGGGCTCAACGCGCCTCTCATCGTCCAGTTCGGCCACTTCATCGGCGATGTGTTCACTCTCCATCTGGGCAACAGCATCTTCTTGCACAAGCCCGTGGTCGACGTGATTCCGAGCTACGCGCTCGTCACCATCGAGATCAGCGTGATCGCCCTGTTCATCTCCCTCGTGCTCGGTATCGGGCTCGGAGCGCTCGCCGCGTTCCGTGACGGCAAGCCGGCGGGGCGCATCGCGACCGCGCTCGGCATCGTCGGCATCTCCGTTCCCCAGTTCGTCACGGCGCTCGTGCTGATCGTCGTCTTCGCGTCGTGGCTGCACTGGTTCAATGTGGGCGGGTTCGCGCCGCTGTCGCAGGGACTGTGGCCGCATCTGCGTTCGATCACGCTGCCTGCCCTCGCCCTGGGCATCGCCGAGTCGGCGTTCGTCGCGAGGATCACACGCGGCGCCATCCTCGACGTCTCCCGCGAGCCATTCGTGACCACGGCGCGTTCGCTCGGCGTCGCGCCGGCGCGGATCGGCGTCGTCCATGTGGTGCGGGTCGCCGCACTGCCGATCATCACCGTGGCCGGCTTGCTCGTGGCGAGCCTGCTGTCGGGTAGCGCGGTCGTGGAGACGATCTTCGGCGTGCCGGGGATGGGGCGCCTGCTGTTGGATGCCGTCTCACGGCGCGACTACCAACTCGTCCAAGGGATCGTCCTGTTCACGGGGGTGTTCGTGATCCTCGTGAACCTTCTGGTCGATCTCTACTACGCGGTCGTCGATCCGCGCGTCCAACTGGGAAGGAAGAGCGCATGAGCACCCCTCTGCTCCAGGTGCGGAATCTGTCCGTCACCGCCGAGACTCCGCGCGGAGCGTACGACGCGGTGCGGTCCGTCGATTTCGATCTCGCGCGCGGCGAAGCCCTGGCGGTGGTGGGGGAGTCGGGCAGTGGCAAGTCGCTGACGGCGCTCGCCATCGCGGGGCTGCTCGGCGAGAAACTGACACCAACCGGTTCGGTCCTCTTCGACGGCACCGAGCTGATCGGCATGCCCGACAACCGCCGCCGCGCCTACGCCGGTCGTCGCATCGGCTTCGTGTTCCAAGAGCCCATGTCGTCGCTGCATCCGATCCTGACCGTGGGTCAGCAGATCGAAGAGGCACTCCGGGCGCACTACACGCTGTCGAAGAAGGAGCGTGCCGACCGGGTGCGTGAGCTGCTTGCGACCGTCGGTCTCAGCAAGACGAGGGACGTGGCGGGCGACCGCATCGGGCAGCTTTCCGGCGGGATGCGCCAGCGTGTCATGATCGCGATGGCGATCTCGTGCGAGCCGGAGCTGATCATCGCCGACGAGCCGACGACGGCCCTCGACGTCACGCTGCAACGCCAGGTCATCGATCTGCTCGCGTCGCTGCGTGAGCGGCTAGGGCTGGCGCTGATGCTGATCACCCACGATCTGGGAGTGGTCTCCGAGTCCTGCTCGCAGGCCGTCGTGATGTACGGCGGCGAGGTCGTGGAGGCCGGACCGACCGAACTGCTGCTCACCGAACCGGAGCACGAGTACACGCGTGCGCTGCTGGCATCCATCCCTGTGCTGGGCGATGAGCGCCCCCGCTTACCCACCGTGTCCACCATCGCGCCCGCGCTGCGCGACGATCGGCTCGTCGCAGCGGCGTCGCGCCCGAAAACCGAGACCATCACATTGGAGCGGGGACGGCGCGTGCGCCGCACCCTGCAGGGAGGGCGATGATGTCTGCACTGCTCGAGGTCGAGAACCTGGTGAAGACCTTTCGCGTTTCGCGCGTGCGGTCGGTGCAGGCGGTCACAGGAGTGTCCTTCCAGATCGATGCCGGTCGGACCTACGGGTTGGTCGGCGAATCGGGAAGCGGCAAGTCGACGGTGGCGCGGCTCGTCGCGCGGCTGACGGAGCCGACGAGCGGCACCATCCGTTTCGCCGGACGGGATGTGAGCCGCCTCGACCGCGCCGCGCTGCGCGACTACCGGCGTGACGTGCAGATCATCTTCCAAGATCCCTTCAGCGCGCTGAATCCGCGGATGACCGTGGAGGAGCTCATCATCGAACCCCTGCGGGTGCATCGCATCGGCGGCGCGCAGGAGCAACGTGCACGCGCACGACAGCTCGTCTCCGACGTCGGCCTGCCGAAGACGGCTCTGGGCCGCAGGCCCGTCGATTTCAGTGGGGGCCAGCGCCAGCGCATCATGATCGCGCGTGCCTTGTCGCTGCAGCCCAAGCTCATCGTCGCCGATGAGCCGGTGTCGGCGCTGGACGTGTCGGTGCAGGCGCAGGTGCTGAACCTCCTGAAAGACCTGCAGGAGCAGTTCGATCTGTCGTATCTGTTCATCTCGCACGACCTGTCGGTGGTGGAGTTCATCTCCGACCGGATCGGCGTGATGTACCGCGGCGAGCTCATCGAGGAGGGTGGCAAGCGGGAGATCTATCGCCATCCGCAGCAGCCTTACACGCAGACGCTCATCGATGCGATTCCGCACATCGGAGGGCGGGCGTGACAGTCTGGCGCGGCATCCGCTTCGGTGACATCGCACACCCGTTTGCGCCCTCGAGCACGGCTGCGTTCGTCGATGTCGCACCGGGCGGAGCGTTCGGGCCCGCACCGATGCAGATCGAACAGGACGGATTCGCGCTGGGGGCTCCGATCTCGACGGACAGCCTTTTCCTCAACATCTGGGCTCCGGATGCCGTCCGGATTGCGCACGGCGGGGCTGCACTGCCGGTGCTGGTCTGGATCTACGGCGGAGGGTTCGAGGCCGGTGCGGCATCCGCCTCCTGGTTCGACGGCGAGCTCCTGGCCCAGCAGACCCCGTGCGTTGTCGTCACGGTGAACTACCGCGTCGGCGCGTTCGGGTTCGCCGCGCTCGACCACCTCGACCCCGCGCTCTCCGGCGCCCACAACCTCGGGCTGGGCGATGTCGTGACCGCTCTGCAGTGGGTGGCGCAGAACATCACGCGCTTCGGCGGAGACGCTGCGGCGATCACACTCGCCGGTCACAGCGCCGGCGGGTTCCTCAGCGCAGCAGCAGCCGTCGCGCCCGGCGCGCCGGCCTTGCGGGCCGTCGCCTGTTTCTCGGGCGGGGCCTCGCGGATCGTCTCGCGTCCCGCCGCCGATCACCTGGGCGCCCGCCTGGTCGACGAGCTCGGACTGGCCCACGCGCCTGCGACGATCATCCAGGCGTCGCCGGAAGCCGTTCTCGCGGCGCAGAGCATCGTCGGCCCGCGCACGCTCGACGTGCGCAACGGTCGCGATCCGCGCGGCTTCGGCGTGGTGGACGACGCCGACGCGGATGATCCCCTCGTTCCACGCCATCCACAGGATGCGATCGCACAGGGTGCGCTGCGCGACACCTTCCTGCTGTCGTCGGCCGCTCTTGACGAGGCGGACGGCTTCCCGTCGACGATGATCGATACGCCGGACGCGTCGTCATTCCTCGACCGCGCCGAAGAGTTCTGCGGCAGCGCGGCCGTGGCGCAGTCCGCGCTCGCTCGCGCGGGCGATGATACCCAGAGCGCGTGGCGCGCGCTGTTGACGGACTACATCTACCGCTTGCCGGCGACGCGTGCCGCCGCAGCACAACGCGCCGCGGGAGGTCAGGCGATGTGCCTGGAGATCTCGCGGTCGGAGGGCGCCCCGGCCGTGCACGGCACCGAAGTCGCCGCGCTCTTCGGGCGGGGCGCGGGGCGCCGCGACGAGGGCGTGTAC
>CAUPYO010000071.1:0-8258 GCA_963515565.1 uncultured Microbacterium sp. | reverse complement strand
AGGCCGAGGCGCGCACGATCAGCTCGGTCGGAAGGATCGTGATGCGCGGCGGGGCGCCGCCGGCGAGGATCGACAGCAGCAAGTCGGCCATCATCTCGCCCTGCTCGCGCGAGGGCTGACGCATCGTGGTGAGCTGCGGGGTGACGGTGCGCGCCACGGGCGAGTCGTCGAAGCCGATGATGGCGACGTCTTCCGGAACACGGATGCCGGCGCGCGCGAGCACCGCGAGGGCACCGCGCGCCATGAGGTCGCTGGCGATGAAGAGCGCATCGAACTCCACGCCGGAATCGAGGATGCGCTGCATCGCCGCCGAGCCTCCGTCGGCGGTGAAGTTGCCGTCCTCGACGGCTGCGGGCTCGATCCCCGCCTCGGTGAGCGCCTCCTGAAAGCCGACGAGGCGGTCGACGCCGGCGGGCATGGTCACCGGCCCCGCGATCGTCGCGATCCGGCGAAGTCCCCGCCCGAGGAGGTACTGCGTCGCCTCGCGCCCCCCGGCGACGTTGTCGACGTCGACGTAGACATCGCGTTCGCGCTCGCGGACGGGACGACCGCCGTAGACCACCGGCACGGCGTGCGCGATGCGGTCGATGAAGGTGTCGCTCGTGTGGTGCGACACCACGATCGCCCCATCGACGGCACCACTGCGGACGTAGGCCGACGTCTTGTCGCCGGGATCGTCGCTCGCGATGATCAGGTTGAGCACGTACTCCGAGCGGCTGAGCCGCGCGTTGATGCCCGAGACGATCGACGCGAAGAACGGGTCGCCGAAGAACCGCGTGGTGTCTTCGGGCACCACGAGCGCGATCGCCATGGTCGCGCGGCTCGCGAGCGAGCGGGCCGCGCGGTTGGGCACATAGTTCAGCTGCTCGATCGCGCGGCGCACCGCCTCCAGCGCCGCCGGGCTCACGGCCGTGGAGCCGTTGACGACGCGGGAGACGGTCGACCGCGACACCCCCGCGGCGACGGCGACCTCTTCGATGGTCGGGGCGACTCGCGGGGTGTCGATGGTCACGGGCCTACCTTTGGACGGTATGGATTTGGGCGATGGGACGAGAGAGCGCAGCGGCCGCGTCGTCGAGTGCACGTGCCGCGATGACCCGACGATACTCCAGCGCGCTGTCCTTCGCGGTGCGCACCTGAGTGTCGTAGTCGACGTGCACGATTCCGAAGCGCTTGGCGTAGCCCCAGGCCCACTCGAAGTTGTCCATCAGCGACCAATAGAAGTAGCCGCGAACGTCCACGCCGTCATCGGCCGCGTCGAGGATCGCCTCGAGGTGCGCGAGCAGGAATCGGGTGCGGTCGCCGTCGTGCACATGGGCCACCCCGTCTTCGATCACGAGCTCGTCGTCGTACGACGCCCCGTTCTCGGTGACGTACAGCGCAGTGCCCGCCGCCTCGACGTACTCGTCCCACACCCGCTGCAGCAGGCGCGTGAGACCCTCGGGCTGCACCTCCCAGTGCATGTTGGTGCGGGGCAGGCCCCGGTCGTGCCAGAAGATGCCTTCGTGCGACGGGAACGGGGATGCCGCGGGTCGATCGGTCGGCGCGTCGCCGGGAAGCGGCGGCTCGGGGTCGGGTGATCCGCCCACGAACTCGCCGTGGTAGTAGTTGACGCCGAGCGCGTCGAGCGGCTGCGCGATGGCGTCGAGGTCCCCCGGGCGGTTCGCCTCTTCGAGCGCGTCGATCGCCTCGGGCGCGACAGCCCGGATGTCTTCGATCACGTCGGCGGGGTACTCGCCCCGGAAGATCGGGTCGAGGAACCACCGGTTGAACTGGCCGTCGATACGGCGCGCGGCGTCGGCATCCGCGGGGACGTCCGGGTCGACCGGGTCGGCGACCGTCAGGTTCAGCGTGATCCCGAGACTCAGCTCGGCGTCGCGCTGGCGCAGTTCGCGCACCGCGCCGCCGTGGCCGAGGAGCAGGTGGTGCGCGGCGAGCACGCCGTCGGTGACGCTGTAACGACCCGGTGCGTGGATGCCGGCGGTGTAGCTGAGGAACGACGAGCACCACGGCTCGTTGAGGGTCGTCCAGTTCTGCACGCGATCACCGAGGGCATCATGGACGCTCAGCGCGTAGTCCACGAACTGTTCGCTCGTGGAGCGGACGGTCCACCCGCCCTGCTCCTCGATGGCCTGCGGGAGGTCCCAGTGGTAGAGGGTCAGCCACGGCAGGATGTCGTGGGCCCGCAGCTCGTCGACGAGGCGCTCGTAGAAATCGAGGCCCTTCCGGTTGACCGGACCCCCATCGGGACGCACGCGCGCCCACGACACCGAGAAGCGGTACGTGTCGAGCCCGAGGTCCTTCATCAGGGCGACGTCGTCGCGGAAGCGGTGGTAGTGATCGCACGCCACGTCGCCGTTGTCGGCGGCGATGACGGCGCCCGGCACGCGGCTGAAGGCGTCCCAGATGGATGCCGTGCGGCCGTCTTCGAAGGCCGCACCCTCGATCTGGTACGCGGCGGTGGCCGCCCCGAACAGGAAGCCCTGGGGGAACGGACGCGAGAACTCTGTCATGAGAGTCGACCTTTCTGAGACGGTCGGGCCTCAGCCCTTGACCGCACCTTGCATGATGCCACTGACCAGCTGCTTGCCGGCGAACACGAACAGGATCAGCAAGGGGATGGTCGCCAGGAGCACACCCGCCAGCACGATCGAGTAGTCGATGAAGTAGTTGGACTGCAACAGCGACAGCGCCACCGGAAGCGTGGGGTTCTGACGATCGAGCACGATGAACGGCCAGAAGAAGTTGTTCCAGGCCGACACGAACGTGAACAGGGCGAGCATCGCCGCAGCCGGACGGGCGGCGGGAAGGCCGACCGTGAGGAACGTGCGGAACGAGCTCGCGCCGTCGACCCGGGCTGCCTCGATCAGCTCGTCGGGCACGGCCTGACGCAGATACTGCGTCATCCAGAACACCCCGAACGCGCTCACCAGCGCGGGCACGATGATGGCGCCCAACTGGCCGGTCCAGCCCATGTCGCTGAAGAGGATGTAGAGCGGCACGACGCCGAGCTGCGTCGGAACGGCCATCGTGGCGATGACGAACACGAGCAGCCAGCTGGAGCCCTTGAACTTCAGCTTGGCGAACGCCCATCCGGCCAGGGTGGAGAAGAACACCACCGAGAGGGCGATCAGGCCCGAGCTGATGATCGAGTTCCACAGCGCCATCCAGAAGTTGACGGCGGGGTCGTTCATGACCTTCGCGGCGTTGGCGAAGAAGTTGCCGCCCGGAATCCACGACATGTTGGGGTCGCGGATCGTGTACGAGTCACCCGAGCCGATCAGCAGCGACCAGTAGAAGGGGAAGAGGCTTCCGACCAGCACCGCAGCGAGGCACGCGTACACGATCCAGCCGGGGCGGGTGCCCTTCACGAAGCGGCGGCGGCGCTGGGGGCGAGTCGGCAGGGCCTCGTCGATGACGGGAACCGCTCGTTCGTTCAAGACGCTCATCGCGTCACCTCCGGTAGGTCGTTCGCGCGGCGAGGGGCGGATGCCGCGGAGCGGTCGGCGGCCACGGCGGCCCTCGCCGCCCGCCGCGCGGCACGCATCTGGGCGCGGGTGAGAGTGTTGCGACTGCCCTCGTCGCGCACCAGGTTGCGGGTGATGAAGAGGTTGATGACGCCGATCACCAAGATGATGAGGAAGAGGATCCAGGCGAGCGCGGCGGCGCGGCCGAGGTTCCACTGGCCCCAGCCGAGGTCGTAGAGCCAGAGTGAGATCGTCAGCCACTGGTTGTTCGCGCCGCCGGTGCCGGTCTGGTCGTACATGCGCGGCTCGTCGAAGATCTGCAGTCCGCCGATGGTCGAGGTGATGATCACGAAGATCAGCGTCGGACGCAGGCTCGGCATGGTGATCGCGAAGAACTGGCGCACCTTGCCGGCGCCGTCCACGGTCGCGGCCTCGTAGTAGTCGCGCGGGATGGCCTGCATGGCCGCCAGCAGGATGAGCGTGTTGTATCCGGTCCAGCGGAAGTTGACCATCGTGGCGATGGCGATGTGGCTGGCGAAGGTGTCGGAGTGCCACATGACCGGAGGAAGCCCGATGTTGTGCAGCGCGGTGTTGATGATGCCGTACTGGTCGCCGAACATGTTCGAGAAGATCAGCGCGACGGCGACGGGAGCCATGACGTAGGGCACGAGCACGCCCATGCGCCAGAAGGTCTTGGCGCGGATGTTCTGGTCGAGCAGGGCCGCGATGAAGACGGCGGCGATCAACTGCGGCACGGACGACAGCAGGAAGATGCTGAAGGTGTTGCGCAGCGCCGCCCAGAACTTGGGGTCGTTGATGACGGTGGCGTACTGGTCGAAGCCGACGAACGTGCCGGAGTTGCGCACCAGATCCCAGTCCATGAACGAGATCACGGCGGTGTACCCGATGGGGAACAGCCCGACCACGAGGAACAGGATGAAGAACGGCGAGATGTAGAGGTACGGGGAGAGCTTCAGGTCCAACGAGCTCAAGCGGGTGCCGAAGCCGATGCGCTTCGGCTGGCGGGTGACGGCGGCAGCGCCGCGCACCCGCGGGGAGGTTGTGGTGGTATCCACTCTTCAGTCCTTCGATTCTCGTGGATGAGGCAGGGAGCGGGCCCGGGAGGGGTCCCCCGGGCCCGCTGTCACTGTGCTGCCATCGTCCTTACTTGATGGCGGCGACTTCGGTGTTCCACTGCGACCACGAGGCCGCCTTGTCCTGCGTTCCCTCTTCGACGCGGGTCAGAGCCTTCTGCATCGCGTCGTTGATCTGGAAGTAGAACTTGCCCTTGAACGGCGTCACGCTGACGGCGTTGGCACGGTCGGTGAGGATCTGACCCACCGGTGCGTTGTTGAAGAACTCGTTCTTCGCGCCCAGCAGGGTGTCGCTCTTCATCGCGTCGACCTGGCTCGGGAACGTGCCGGCCTTCTCGAACGCCTTCAGCTGCGTGTCGGGGCTGGTCAGCCAGTCCGCCAACTGCTGCGCAGCTGCGACGTTCTTGCCGTTGGCGGGAACGGTCAGGTACGAACCGCCCCAGTTGCCGCCACCGCCGGGGAAGACGTTGGCGATGTCCCAGGTCTTGACATCCTTGGCGTTGCCGGAGATGACACCGAGCATCCAGCCGGGGCAGAGCATCGTGGCGAACGAGCCGTTGGACAGGCCGGCCATCCAGTCGTCGGACCACTGGCTGAGGTGCGCAGACTGCGTCTTGGAGGCGTCGAGCACCTGGTTGTAGATCGTTTCGACCTTCGGGTCGATCGTGATCTTGCCGTCCGAGGGGTTCTCGTATGCGGCTTCGACCTGGTTGATCATGCCCTGGTAGGTGCCGCCGGCCGAGTCGAAGAAGGCCTTGCCGGTCGCGGCGGTGTACTTCGCGCCCACGTCGAAGTAGGTCTTCCAGTCGCCCGTGAGCAGCTTCGCGACCGACTCGCGGTCGGTCGGCAGGCCCGCCGCGGCGAAGAGGTCGGAGCGGTAGCAGACGCCCTCCGGACCGATGTCGGTGCCGTAGCCGATGAGGTTGCCCTTGGGGTCGGTGGCCGCCTTGGTCTTCCAGTCCAACCAGCGGCTCTGCAGGTCGGCGGGAACCGGCGCGAGCAGGTCGGAGTACTTCATGACCTCGGGCAGCCAGTCGACCTCGATGGCCTCGATGTCGGCGAGGCCGGTCTTGCCGAGCTTCTGGAAGTAGTTGGCGCGCGCGTCGTTGCTCGTGGCCGCCTTGTTGTGAACGATGGTGACGTTCGGGTGCTCCTTCGTGTACTCGGCGAACAGCTCGTCCGAGTAACCGAAGTCGTTGAAGGTCGCAACGGTCAGGGTGACCTTCTCGTTGGGGTCGGCCGTCGTGGCTCCACCGCTGCCGCCGGCACAGCCGGCCAGCACGAGGGCGGAGGTGGTCACGGCGCCGGCCACGAGGCCGATGCGCCGCAGTGCGCGTGTGTTCACGTGTCACTCCTTTGTGGGTGTGTTGCAGGTGCGTGGGTTGCGCTGCGTCTTCCGCGTTCTCTTCGAGATTCGGATGGGAGCGCTCTCACCGGACACGCACGACGCTATGGGATCGCTCCCAGCAACGCAAGAGAGCGCTCCCATGGATCCATCACGGTTCCATAACATGCGCCGGGACAAACCCCACTACCGCGCGCCGATGCGCCGCTCGGCCGCAGCACGCGTGCCCCGTAGACTGGGGGCGACCCCTCCCTCGATCCGCGGCATGTCGGCGCAGTCGGCATCCACGATCGCGGGGCGACCGGAAGCCGCGGCCGTCAGCGGCCCTCAGGAGGACCACATGCCCACCATCGTCGTCGACGTCATGCCCAAGGCCGAGCTGCTGGACCCGCAGGGCAAGGCCGTGGCCGGCGCTCTCGGTCGACTCGGCATCGACGGCTTCTCGGCCGTCCGCATCGGCAAGCGCTTCGAGCTGACCGTCGACAGCGCCGACGAGCAGACGCTCGAGACCGCGCGCCGGCTGGCCGACGAGGTGCTCTCCAACTCGGTGATCGAAGACGTCGTGGGCATCGAGGTCGTCGAGTGACCACTCGTATCGGCGTCATCACCTTTCCGGGATCGCTCGACGACGGCGACGCCCAGCGCGCGATCCGCCTCGCCGGGGCCGAGCCGGTCGCCCTCTGGCACGGCAGCCACGACCTCGACGGCGTCGACGCACTCGTGCTGCCCGGCGGCTTCAGCTACGGCGACTACCTGCGTGCCGGCGCGATCGCCGCGCTCGCCCCGATCATGACCGAGGTGAAGGATGCCGCCGCAAAGGGCATGCCGATCCTGGGCATCTGCAACGGCTTCCAGATGCTCGTCGAGGCGCACCTGCTGCCCGGTGGTTTGATCCGCAACGCCCACCAGCAGTTCATCCGCCGCGACCAGCGACTGCGTGTAGAGAACGCCACCACCGCCTGGACCGCGCAGTTCGAGGCGGGCCAGGAGATCACGATCCCGCTGAAGAACGCCGACGGCGGCTACATCTGCTCGACCGAGACCCTCGCCCGCATCGAGGGTGAGGGTCTGGTCGCCTTCCGCTACGTGGGCGTGAACCCGAACGGCTCGCTCGACGACATCGCCGGTCTGACCAACGACCGCGGCAACGTCGTGGGGCTCATGCCGCACCCCGAGCATGCCGTGGAGCCGGGCTTCGGCCCGAACACCCCCGACGCGATGCGCTCGGGCACCGACGGTCTCGCTTTCTTCACCTCGGCGATCGCCGCCGCGGTGGGCGCTGCCGCCTGATCGTCAGACAGTACCCATCGGCGGCCACAGGCCGATCGCGAGCGCCATCAGCAGCACCGACGTCAGCTCGTAGCCGATCGTGAGCACGGTCAGCTGCGAGGGCCGCCCCTCGAAGGCATCGTGGGTGATCACGCGCGCCGCGGTGAATCCCGCCCACAGGGTGATGGCCGTGACCAGGGCCGACCACAGGTAGCCGCCGCCGTAGAAGTGCCAGGCGATCGCCACCGATCCGGCGAGAACCCAGCCAGTCAGAAATGTGACGACGGCCGAGACGATGAGCGGGATCGCGGGCGATCCTCGACGCGCGCTCATGTCGATGCGGGCGAGGCGAGCCCATCGGGTGACGAAGAGGGCCGGCGAGTACCAGACGGCACCGAGGGCCATGCTGAGCACCGTGCCGATGAGCACGGACCAGTAGTTGATCTCGGGGATCATGACGCCCTCCTGGCGATCGAATCGAGGCTGTGACGCCGAGGGTATCGCGGCGGCGTGCGGCGCTGCCAGGAATGCTCAGTCGCGGGTGTCGCGGTCGCGGCCGTGCCACAGGTCGGCGCATTCGATGCGCGCGGCTCCGTGCGCGGTGAGATAGCCGCCCGCACCGCGGTCGCCCACGACGTGCGCCGCCACGGCATTCCAATGCGCACGACCGATCAGCACCGGGTGCCCGGGCGCGCCGAGATACGTCGCCTGGCGGAGGGCACTCGCATCGGCCGACTGCATCACCCGACGGCACGCGGATGCCGGGAGCTCCGGCACATCGACGGGAACCACGAGCGCGGCGACCGCAGCCGACTCTGCCGCCGCAGACAACCCGGCGCGGACGGATGCCGAGAGGCCCATGCTCCACTGCGCAACCCCGACCACGACGGCATCCGGCGGGACGAGCGCGGCGGCCTCGTCCGCGGCCACGCCGAGGACGACCACGACGGGATCGCAGCCCGCAGCGCGCAGTGTGTGCACCGCGCGCGTCAGCCACGGCTCACCGCCAGGAGTGCGCGCGAGCGCTTTGGGACCGCCGAAGCGCGTACCCGCCCCCGCCGCGAGCACCACGCCGCAGACGGT
>CAUPYO010000070.1:0-8352 GCA_963515565.1 uncultured Microbacterium sp. | reverse complement strand
CGTCGGGACGGGCCGCTTTGGTTGCGATCCGTGTCGCATTGGTCGGCGTGGGGGGCTATTTCCTCATCCAGGCCGCGCTTCTCGATGGCGCGCTGGGGGAAAACGCGCGGGCCCGGTCCGTCGCCCAGATCGAGCGGTCCGGCTCACTCCTGACGGGAGGCCGCCCCGAGCTGGGTGCCTCAATAGCGCTGCTCACTGCCCGCCCATGGGGATACGGATCGGGCGTCTTCCCCACCGGCGAACAGATCCAGACTGCCAAACGGGGCATGGTCACTCTGGGGTACGACCCCGATAACGGCTACGTCAATCGCTACATGTTCGGCAACGGGTTCGAGGTGCACAGCCTCACCGGCGACCTTTGGATCCTCTTCGGGCTATCCGGGCTTGCTCTCGCAGTGCTTCTCGCGCTGGCGGTCGGATCCAGCCTGATCACTCGACTGGCGTCGGGCACGGCGAGCGCTGTCGGTGCGTTTCTCGCGCTGCGGCTGCTGTGGGACCTCGCATTCAGCCCCATCGGAAGCGCAGCGCTGACGCTCGCAGTGACGCTCGCCGTGCTCCTGCCTCAGGTCGGCGACAGACAGCCGCCCAGCGGTTCTCACCGAGCGCGTCACCTATCCGCGCCGCCAGCTCGGTGAAAGTCAGCTGACCTATTTCCTGGAGCGCGACAGGCGCCCGATGAGAAGTGTCTCATGCGGAAAGACCGCAGTGTGGACCGTGTTTACATGATCCTGCGTTCCCCATCCGCGCCAGCCCCGAAAGCGCTCCCCATGAGAACACCTGCTGTTCAACGCGCCCTCGCGCGCATCCTCGTCGCCGCCGGTGTCACCACAGTCCTCGTGGTGACGAATGCCGTCGTTGCCCCCGCCGCCACTGCCGCGGTGAGTCAGATCAGCGACATCGATCACTTCGACCGTTCAGTCGCCCGCGGGTGGGGCGCCCCGGTCGACGGGCGCTCCTGGACGACGAGCGACCCGATGGCGACGAGCGTGGCCGACGGGTCGGCGCGAGTCTCCTCCGCGCCCGGGACGGGGACGACGCAGATGCTATCGGGCGGGATGCCGCAAGACGCCACCATCTCCGCCCTCGTTTGGCCCGAAACGCACACCGCGGCCGGCAACGGGCCCACGATCTCCCTCGTGGCCCGTTCGGTTGAGAAGACCTCGTACCAAGCGCGAGTGCGCTTCGGCACGACCGGCGTCAACCTCTGGATCAGCCGGATGGATGCGCGGGGGGTGGAGAACGTGCTCGTCTCAACCAAGCCGATCTCCTCTCTGACGGCGGGCCAGAGAGTGCGCGCGGAGTTCTCGGTCTCGGGTCAGTCGCCTGTCGTCCTCAAGGCTCGCGTATGGATCGACGGGACAGCTACACCGACATCCTGGCAGCAGAACATCTCTGATTCTTCGGACGCACGCGTGCAGGCAGCGGGATCAGCGGCCGTGACGACCCACCTGTCCTCTGGGTCGCCGGCGATGGACGTGCGCGTCGACGATGTGAGCGTGGGTGGAATCACCACCGACCCGGCACCCACACCCACACCGACACCGACACCGGCTTCACCTCCTACGCCCGCTGCTACCGCAACGACTGCAGCGTCAACCACCAGCGGCGCTACCGCGGGAAGCGTGCCCGTCGGGTCAACCATGTACACAGTGCCGACCAACGCCGTCTACGCGGCCGCGAAGGGCAACAGGACCGGCATCGGCAGCTCCAAAGACCCTTACGGGAGTGCCGCATACGCGATCGAGAAAGCTCCTAACGGCGCGACGATCGTGCTGCGCGGAGGAACGTACCGCGAATCGGTCTACGTCGGGTTCAACCGAAAGCTCACAATTCAGTCGTATCCCGGCGAGGCCGTATGGTTCGACGGCAGTTCGCCGATCAGCGGGTGGAGGAAGTCCGGCTCGACATGGGTCACGAACTGGACCTACACCTTCGATCGGCGCATCTCGTTCAACGCCGGCCTCGACGAGACCTCACGTTTCACAGATTCCCGTAACCCCGTGGCTGGCTACCCGGAGCAGGTCTGGATCGACGGCACTCCGTTGCGCCAGGTCGGAAGCGCCAAGGACGTGACGATCGGGACCTTCTTCGCGGATACATCGGCGAAGCGTTTGGTGATCGAGGCCGACCCATCCGGCCGCCGGGTCGAAGCGAGCACACTCACCCGCGCCATCCAGGTGCAGGGCAAGGGAACCACTCTTCGTGGATTCGGCGTCCAGCGCTACGCGACGACGCTCAACATGATGGGCACCGTAACGGCCGAGGTGGACGGCATCACACTGGAGAACCTCGTGGTTCGCGACAACGCCACGGTCGGGGTCTATGCCTGGAACGATAACCAGACCCTTAACAAGGTGACGGTGACCGGAAACGGGATGCTCGGCATCGGCGTGAACGGCACTCACAACCTGCGGATCACCAACTCCGTCGTCAGTGGGAACAACACGCAGGCTTTCAAGCCCGCCCCGGTGTCGGGGGGTATGAAGCTCTCCAAGGTCAACAGCGCCGTGGTGGCCGGAAACGTCGTCGACGACAACGACAGCGCGGGCATCTGGTTCGACGTGAGTTCCTATGACATCAAGGTGACGGGCAACCGTGTCACCGGCAACTCCACGACGGGGGTGCAGGTCGAAATCAGCGAGAAGGCGATCATCGCCGACAACTACATTTCCGGCAACGACATCGGCCTCCAGTTGAGCAACAGCGGTTCGGTGCAGGTGTGGAACAACGCGATCGATGGCGCCAAACGAGCCCTGAGCTTCACACAAGACAAGCGCCGTCAGGAGGTGGCTTCGCTTGCCTCTACGATCCCCTGGGTGATGAAAGACATCACCCTGCGCGACAACGCAATCTCGTACAGCTCGACTGGGTCGTGCCCCATGCTCACGCAAGATTACAGCCAGAAGATGTACGGCAACAATTTCGGCCTGAGCCTGGACGGCAATGTCTACCACCGCGCGAGCTCCTCTGCTCCCAGCAATTTCGCATGCTGGGCGAACGGAACCGCCGGAACCCGGAGCTTCAAGACACTCGCAGAGTTCTCCAGCTTCACCGGCAATGACAAGAGGTCTGCGCTGTGGGAAGGAAGTCCGATCATGGGTTCCGATCTGAAACTGGTGTCGGCGGTGCTCTCCGCACCCGAGGCGACGGCCTATGGCCTTCCCGCGGATGTCGCGGCGGCTATCGGACAGAGCGCCGGAACGACGCGAGTCGGCCCCTATACGCCGCCCGCGAAGTAAGCGTCCCGAGCCATAGCATGGGTCCATGGGGGCAACGGGGGCAGTGCACGCACAAACGAAGAGCATCTCGGCAGAGGTGCTCGTCTACTATCCGGCTGGGAAGGATCTGGCCGCGTGGGCGCGCGACCATCGGGCGGGCGCTCGGCCCGACGCGTGGCCGTATGGCTTGAACAAGCTCGCCCAGCATGTCGCGCGCGTCGACGCGCGCAACCTCCCCACCGACGCCGTCGTCCAGCGCGCTCTGCGCGTTCTCATGCGCACCACGCCACCCGCGGCGTGGCGCGGCCGCGGACCGGTCGGCGTGGTCTGGGACGAGAACTCCATTGACCGCCTGGCCACCGTTCCCGCTCTGCGTTCTCGCTTCAGTGGGGTCGTGTGGCTGACGGACCAGCTGGCGACGAAGGATCCCTCGTGGCTGCGAGCGCGCCGGTCGATGCTGCGCCGCATGGACGGCCTCTGGGTGCTCAGTGCGGCGCAGGTCGCGCCTCTCCAGCACTTCATAGGTGCGGACGGGCCGCGGGTTCACCACGTCGTCTTCGGAGTGGATGCGGACTTCTTCCACGCGGCGCCGCTGCCGAACTCGCCGCTCCTGGTCAGCGTGGGGGGCGACCGGGATCGCGATGCGGCGACGCTGTTCCGCGCGCTCGCTCAGGTGCGGCAGCACAGACCCGATGTGGAGATCGTGATCCAGACAAGCTCGCGCGAGGAGCCTCCCGCGGGTGTCACTGTCGTTCCCCACCTCTCGCATGCAGAGCTCCGTCAGCTTTACCAGCGCGCCTCCGTCTGCGTCATCGCCACCCTACCGAACACCCACGTGTCGGGAATGACCGTGGGCCTCGAGAGCATGGCGACGGGGCGGCCCCTGGTCATCACCGAGACGCCGGGAATGGCCGACTACTTCGGGGGTACCGAGGGCGCCCAGATGGTGGCGCCCTCGGACGCCGAGGCTCTCGCCGCAGCAGCCGTGCGGCTCTTGAACGCACCGGCGGAAGCGGAGCGTCGCGGACGTGCGGCCCGTGCGCACGTCGAGGCCGGGTTCACGACGGACCACCTCGGCGAACGCCTCGCCGCCATCGTCTCGGCGTGATCGACGAGATTGATCGTCAGAAGTCTTTGCAGCGCTGATATCTCGACTCACCCCGGTGGAGCTCTGGTCGCAGACGCCTGCTCGAGGGAGTGCTCACCGGCACCATTGCGCCGAAGTGATCAGGTGAGAGCCGAGCCCCAGTCGGCGACCTCGCCGACTGGGCGCGCCGGGTTGCCGCTGACGATGACACCGGGCGCCACCGACCGCCGCACGATCGACCCGGCGCCGACCACGGCACCTTCGCCGACCGTGACGCCCTTGAGCACCATCGACCGCGCGCCGATGAGAGCGCGGGGACCCAGGACGATTGCGGACTTGTGGGGGCGACGGGTGCCGTCGGAGTTCTCGATCCAGTGGAAATCGGTATCCATGATCTGGACATCCCATGACACGCGAGTTCCCCGCTCGATCGTTACGCTGGTCGCCGCGTTGACGATCGTCCGGTCACCCAGCTTGGCTCCCTCGCGGAGCGTGAAGGTCGCACCCTCACCGACCCAGATGCGAACACCGGTTGTCAGCGTCGCCCCCCGTTCGATGCGGTAGCTTCCCGACCCGGTCAGCCGGACGCCGCGTCCGATCCGAGCTCCCGGATGCCCCCGGAGCACACCCCGCGCGTAGGAGAGCAGGTGCCGCCGCCGCGACCAGACTCCGCGCAGCAGTCGGCGGAGGTTCGATGTCGGCATGCGTTCAGCCTTCACTTCCATACAACCACTCCCTGGCCACGGTTCGTCCGTCCCGCTCCGGCAGGGCCTGTTGCACGTCCGCTGGAGTGACGTCGAGGTTCAGAGCGTCGATCATCGCGTCGGCGAGCCGATCCGTTATTTCCGTCTCGGGCACGACGCCGTGCCCATGTGGGCGCAGCCAGTCCGCGATGCCGGACTCATCGGTCGTGACCACGACACATCCGTGCGCGAGGCCTTCGACGAGCGGCAACCCGATCTGTTCCTTCCACAGCGGCTGCCGGCGCGAGGGGAGAACGAGCACCTTGGCGCGCGCGAGCTGATCCAAAATCACCTCGCGCGGCGGGGCGACGAACAGCTCGACACGGACATCGGCCTGGGAGAGCGCTCGTGCCTGCTCAACGCCGTCGCCGCGGCCGACAATCACGAATCGTGCATGCGCGACGGCATCCCGTACCTGAGACCAGGCCGCGGTGACGTCGGGGAACCCCTTTCGCGCGGAGAGGTCTCCGAGGAACAGTGCGACGGGCGGACGCGTGACGTGCGCACTGTCGCCGAGTTCGACGGCGACGGGGAGCGCCTCGACGAGACGCGAAACCTTTCTCCGCATGCGCGCGAACTCGCTGCCGTAGACAGCCTCCGCGTCGGAGGTGCCGAAGGCGATGCGGTCGAGCGCGCCGGCGACCAGTCGCGAGAGCGGACGCTGCAACTCGAATTTGATGCGCGCCTTCCAAGGCAGATTGGCACGCAGCGTGGAGGTCGGCACGTTGGCGATCGCGTAGGCAACCACCGCGGGTCGAAGCTGTCCTGTCAGCAACGCCCTCACACGCGCGGTGCCGATGAAAAGCAGGCTGCGCAGCGATGCTCTCACGACCAGCGGCTCGTTCACCTCGATGAGATCGACAACGTGCGTCGCCGCGTATCTCATGGCCCCCACGAGGCCTGCTCGCTGAACGCTTACGCCAGCTGCCACTCCCTCATCGAAGTCATACCGCTTCTCGCGGTACAACAGCGTGACCTGGTCGTCGCCGGCTATGCGCTCGAGATGCGCAGTGCGCGCGACCTCGTAGAGCTGAACGACATTCCTGCCTCCCGCTCCCGTTGCCGCGCGCACGCCGACGGTCTTCTTAGCACTCAAGGAATCGTCGTGATGGTGAGGTTGTCGAAGGTGAGCGTCGCGGGGGCGTTGACTGCGGTGTTCGGCATGTAGGCGTAGACGCCCGCCGAACCCGCCACCTGCAACGCCGCCACATTGTTCGTCCGTACGACCTGCCAACCAGGCTCGGAGGTGCCTTCCTTCCACAGCTTCGCCGAGATTGTGGTCACCGACGACACGGTGGAGGTATCCACCACGAACCGATACGACGCGCCCGGATCAATTACGACGCCGGTTTCTACCGCCGCGCCAACCGTCGTCGACGTACCGCGCAGCACGTTCAACCGCGCCGTCCCGTCCGCGCCGACACGCACCCGCACCATGTACTGGTCATCCGCCACACGACGCGTCACCGCGCCGATGTACATCGCCTCGTTAACCTTGTCGACGGAGAACGTCGCAGAGAAGCGCGTGGCCGTCGAGTCCAATATGGGAGTGTCCGCCGCCACCGTCGTCGCCTTCGGCAACGACACCTTGCCAACGCCGTCCGCGACAGCGAAGCGGGTTGCCCCGGTGCGCAACGTCCACGCACCGCCGACATCCGCCGAACCCCAGCCCGAAGCCAGCTGACGAGTGAACGAGTCCGAAAGCAGCGGAGTCGCCACCGGTGCGGCCATCACGGTCACATTTGCCACACTGGTCGCCGTGGCCCCACGATTGTCCGTCACCGTCAATGTCACAGGATAGGTACCCGCCGCAGCATAGGAATGGGACGCCGTTATCCCCGTACCCGTCGACTGGTCGCCGAAGTCCCAGGCGTACGACACCACAGATCCGTCCGGGTCTGCAGAACCCGACCCATCTACCGACACCGACAACGCGGACACCGACGAGATGAAAGCCGCCGACGGAGCTTGATTCGGTGTCACTGGCTCGACGAACGCCGTCTTCACGTTCGTCGTGCCACGGTCGTCGGTCACCGTGAGAGTGATCGCCCGCGTTCCGCCAGTCGCGTAGGTGTGCGACGCGGTGGGTCCGGTCGCTGTGGCGCCATCACCGAAGTTCCAGGCATACGAAGCAATCGACCCATCACTGTCTGAGGACGAGGAGCCGTCGACGGAGACGGACAGAGCGTCGACGGATGCCGTGAACGCGGCCGTAGGGGCGACGTTCGGCGCGATGACCACCACCTGCTGAGTCTTCTGCGCAGACGCGCCCGCGCTATCCGTGACTGTCAGAGTGACCGAGTACGTGCCCCCGCTCTGGTATGCGTGCACCGCCGTAACGCCCGTCCCGCTTTGACCGTCACCGAAGTCCCACGCGTACGAGGCGATCGTTCCGTCCGCATCTACCGAACCTGACGCATCCAATGACGCCGTGAGATCCGACGTCGTCGCCGCGATCATCGCGACCGGAGGCTGGTTGGGAGCCTGCTGGCCTTTGCCCACCGCGTAGTGTGCGGCGATCTCCGACGCACCGAGTTCGCGACTGTAGACCGCTGTCTCGTCGAAACTCCCGATCAGATTGGGAGACGACGATCCCCACGTGGTGTCGCCGCCTACTCGCCAGTAGCCGCTGTACTGCTGCGCGGCGGTCTGCGGATTGGTCCCGCGCTGAACGCCGTCGACGAAGAGCTGCATACCGTCCGCGGCCTGCGTGGCCACCACGTGGTGCCAGGTGCCGTCGTTGTACGCCGCCGGGGTCGTGATCGTATTGCTCTGCCCGGTCCAGGTGCCGAACACAAGACGTCCGTCGTCCTGCATATAGACATGCCGGTCGTAGTTGCCCGAACCGCCCTTCTGGCTGCTGCTGAACCCGATCAAACGGCCGCCACTGGTCGACGTCGTCTTGAACCACGTCTCCACGGAGTAGACGCCAGGGGCAGCATAGACAACGCTGGAAGCCACCGTTCCACCGTTCGTGGACGTGCAACCGGCCTGCCCGGCTTGGCAGTTCGTCTGACGGAAGGTGATGCCGGTACCGACGCCGCCGGAGAGAGCACCCGGGTCGGCGCGCACGTAGTCGCCGTCGAGCACGCCCGCGACGTCGTTCGCCGAGGAGTCGGCCGCCGTGGCCCCGCTGGTGTCGTCGTAGCGCCAGTAAAGATCGGGCGATGAGTTGAACACGAGAGCGCCGTAAGCGTCGGTCGGTGCAGCCACCGGGGTCGAGGTCCCACCGGCCGCGATGTAGTGCGCACGCACCGAGGCCGCCGGAAGAACGGTCGGGTAAACTGCGACGTCATCGATCTCG
>CAUPYO010000069.1:0-8436 GCA_963515565.1 uncultured Microbacterium sp. | reverse complement strand
TCCCAGCGCGAGCGTTGCGCGCGCGGCCTCGGCCGCGGTCGCCAGGTGCGCGGCGCCCGTCTGGGCCAGGCGCGACAGCAGGTACGGGGGGACGATGGCGAACATGGCGTCACCCTACGCCCGGCATCCGACGCCCGGGTCAGTCCCGCGGCGGTTCGATCACGGGAATCGAGGCGAGCAGCCGTCGCGTGTAGGCGACTTGCGGCGCCAGCAGCACCTTCTCGGTGGGTCCTTCCTCGACGATGCGGCCGTCCTTCATGACGACGACCTCGTCGCAGAGGTTCTGCACGACGCCGATGTCGTGCGACACCATCACGAGCGTGAGGTTCTCTGTCGTGCGCAGCTCGCGCAGCACCTCGAGGATCTGCGCGCGGACCGTCACGTCGAGCGCCGACAGCGGCTCGTCGCCGACGAGGATGCGGGGACGATGAACGATCGCTCGTGCGAGGGCGATGCGCTGGCGCTGGCCGCCCGAGAACTCGTGCGGGTAGCGGTCGGCCATCGCCGCTTCCAGCCCCACCGACTGCAGGACTTCGCGCACCCGCGCGCGGCGGTCGCCGGGGATGCCGAGGGCCCAGAGCGGCTCGCCGACGATGCGACCGACGCTCATCCGTGGGTCGAGCGAGGCGTACGGATCCTGGAAGACGATGCCGGTCTCGCGGCGCAGCCAATGCAACGACCGCGCGGAGGCGCGGGCATCGACGGCGCGGCCCGCGACAGTGACGCTGCCCGAGGTCGGGGCATCGAGGCCCAGCAGCAGACGCACGAGGGTGGACTTGCCCGATCCCGACTCTCCGATGATGCCGACGGCCGACCCTTCGAACACGTCGATATCGGCGTCGTCGAGCGCCGTCGTCCATCGTGTCGGCTCGAGCACGCGGGTGCCGCGCTGGCGGAACCGTCTCCCGAGCGCACGTCCGCTCATCAGTGGCTGCACTTCGCTCATGCCTCACCTCCCGGGCGCCACACCGTCGCGGTCGCGTCGCGCAGCAGCCCTTGAGTGACGGGGGACGCCGGAGCGGTCAGCAGTCGCGAGAGCGCGCCGTGCTCGACCACGTGCCCGTCATCGAGCACGACGGCGTGTGTGGCGATCCGGGAGAGGACGGCCAGGTCGTGCGTGATGAACACGAGTGACATGCCGTCTCGCGTCACCAGGCCGGCGAGCAGGTCGAGCACCTCCGCTTGGATCGTCACATCGAGCGCCGTCGTGGGCTCGTCGGCGATCAGCAACCGCGGCCGGCAGGCGAGCGCCATCGCGATCGCGACGCGCTGACGCTGGCCGCCGGAGAGCTGGTGCGGATAACGGCGGACGATCTGGGCCGGATCGGGTAGTCGCACGCGCTCCGCTTCGGCGATCGCACGCACGGCGGCCTCGCGGCGGCCGAGGCCCTCGTGGATGCGCACCGACTCCGCGATCTGCCGGCCGACGGTGCGGATGGGGTTCAGGGCGGTACGCGGTTCTTGGAAGACGATGCCGATCTCGTCGCCGCGCAGGCGCGCCAGCTCGCGATCGGGAAGGCCGATCAGCTCGCGATCGTTCCAGCGGATGCTGCCGGTCGCCGTCGCGGCATCCGGAAGCAGGCCGAGCACGGCCAGAGCGGTGAGCGACTTACCCGATCCGGATTCGCCGATCAGACCCACCCGCGCGCCGTCGGGAACGTCGAACGAGATGCCGTCAACGACGCGTCGACCGTCGATCTCGATGACGAGGTCTCGGACCGCGAGGCTCATGCGATCACCGCCGTGGTGTGGGTCTGCGCGAGCGAGCGGCGCCGCGACAGGGTGGGGTCCGTCGCTTCGCGAAGGGCATCGCCGAGCAGGTTCAGCCCGAGGACGGTGAGCGTGATCGCGAGACCCGGCCACACGACGCTCAGCGGGTGCACCGAGATGTACTGCTGCAGGTCTTTCAAGAGCAGCCCCCAGCTGGGTTCGGTGAGCGGAGCCCCGAAGCCGAGGTAGCTGAGGCCCGCCTCGGCGAGCACGGCGATCGCCATACCCCACGACAGCTGCACGATGAAGACGGGGGCCACGTTCGGCAGCAGGTGGCGGTAGAGGTTCTGCAGTGGCGTGAGACCCGATGCCCGGCCGGCGAGGACGAAGTCGCTGTGCAAGACGCGCCGCAGCTCGGGACGGGTGACGCGGGCGATGTTCACGCCGAAACCGATGCCCACGGAGACGATCACGACCCACAGCGATCCGCCCCAGACCGACGAGATCATCATCGCGATGAGCAGCACGGGGAACGCGATCAGGATGTCGACGAGTACGGCCACCGCCTCGCGGACCCATCGTGCGGTGAGCGAGCCGAGTGCGGCGAGGACGACTCCGATGACCGTGGCGACCACGCCCGCTCCGAGCGCGACCCACACCGTTGTACGCGCACCCGCCATGAGGAGGCTCAGGATGTCGCGACCCGAGCCGTCGGTGCCGAGCACGTGAGGCCAGCCCGGGGGAGCCCAGCGACCGTCGACGTCGACGGTCTGCGGATCGAACGGCAGCCAGAACCGGGCGACGAGCGCGACGACGCCGATGGTGAGCACGACGATCAGGCCGAATCGTCCGGTCGACAGCGCCCAGAGCCGCCGGAGCCACGCCAACCTGCTCATTCGGCCTCCCGCTGCCGGGGATCGATGATCCGGTGTACGAGGTCGACGACGAAGCCGACGACCAGGACGAAACCGGTGAGCACCAGCAGCTCGCCCTGTACCTTCAGCAGGTCGCGCTTGCCGACGTCTTCGACCAGCATCCGCCCGATGCCGGGGAGGCTGAACAGCTGCTCGATCACGACGGCGCCGACGATGATGCCGGCGACCTGCAGCCCGAGCACGGTGATGATCGACAGTCCCACCGTGGGCAGACCGTGACGGATCAGGGCTTGGGTGCGGGTGAGCCCCTTGGCTGCGGCGGTGCGGACGAAATCCTGTCCGGTGGCCTGCAGAGTGGCGGAGCGGACGAAGCGCATCAGCATCGCGCCCTCGACGACCCCGATCGTGATCGCCGGCAGCAGCAGGGCCCGAAGTGCGGCGGCGGGATCGCTCCAGCCGCCCCGGGGAAAGCCCTGGGCGGGCACCCAGCCCAGCCAGACCGCGAAGACGAGCACGAGCATCATCCCCGCCCAGACGACGGGGACAGCGGCGATCGCTTGCGCACCGACCGAAAGGGCGGTGCCGTCGCGGTGGTCGCGGCGCAGGGCCGACGCGACGCCGAAGGGCAACGCGATCACGAGGGCCACGGTCATCGCCATCAGGCCGAGCGGAATGGTGACCTGTGCCTTCTCGGCGAGCTGGGTCGCCACCGGGGCTCCGGTCAGCAGCGACGTGCCGAGGTCACCGCGCAGCACCCCACCGATCCACGAGAGGTACTGCACCGGCAGCGGCTGGCCGAGACCGAGATGCTCGCGGATCGCGGCCACCTGTTCCGGGCTCGAGTCGATCCCGGCGATGAGCTGGGCCACATCGCCGGGAAGCACCCGCAGCGTCAGGAAGATCAGCGCACTGGCGACGAACAGGCCCAGCAGCAGCAGGGCCAGTCGCGTCAGTGCGTAGCGGATCACCCCTTGCTCTTGGCCAGGTCGGCGAGGTTGATGCGCTCGTTCACGTTGACCGAGGGGAACCCGCTCACGTTGGTGCCGACGGCCACGATCGAGGCACCGTTGTAGAGCCAGTCGGCGGCCTGGTCGTCCGCGACGATCTTGGCGGCCTGCTTCAGCAGGTCGGCGGCGGTCTGGTCGTCGGTCGCGCTCAGAGACTGCTGGTAGAGCTTCTGCACCTCGGGGTTGTCGTACGTGAAGTAGTAGTCGGGGTTGGCCCAATTCTCGAAGTCGCGGGCCTCGGTGTGCAGCACGAAGCTCAGCTGGTAGTTCTTGTTGACGTACACGTCATTGAGCCACGTCGGGAACTCGACCGACTTCACCTTGAGCGTGATGCCGACGTCGTTCAGGTTCGAGACGAGGATCTGCGACACCGTCGTGCCGTAGAACGACGGAATCGTGAGGGTGAGGGTGAGGTCGCTCACCCCCGCCGCGGCGAGGAGCTTCTTCGCGGCATCCGGGTCGAACGGCGCGGTGGACGACAGATCTTCGTAGCCCGGGTCGAGCTTCGGAATGGGGCCGTACTGCGTCGATCCTGCGCCCAGCGCCTTCACGATCGCATCGTGATCGATCGCCTGGCGGATCGCCTGACGCACGCGTTTGTCGGCCAGCGGGCCGGTGGTCGAGTTCATCGCGAGCGTGCCCTTGTCGGTGGACTCGCCGAGCACGAGCGCGAAATCACCGTTCGCCTCTACCTGGTTCTTGAGGTTGGCGTCGAAGCCGCTGACGACGTCGAGTTCGTGCGCCAGCGCACCGTTGAGGGCGGCCTGGTTGTCGGGGATGTAGGCGAAGACCACCTGCTTCACCTTGGCCTTGTCGCCCCAGTAGGCGTCGTTGCGCGTGAACGTGATCGAGTCGCCCTGCTTCCAGCTCGTCAGGGTGAACGGGCCGGTGCCGTTCGCCTTCGTCTTGCGGTCGGTCGTGTCGTCCTTCTTCAGGATGAGCCCGGCGCGGCCGGTGAGGTTCCACAGCAGGCTCGAGTCGGGCTGACTGAGCGTGAGGACGACGTCCTTGCCGTTCGCGGAGATGGTCTGCACGCGGGCGAGCCGCTCGGAGTCGGTGTACGCCGCGTTGGACTTCACCTGTTGCAGCGACCATACGACGTCGTCCGCCGTGAGCGGCGTGCCATCGTGGAAGGTCACGCCGTCGCGCAGGGTGAAGGTGTAGGTCAGCTTGTCGTCGGAGATCTTATGGCTCGAGGCGAGGGTGTCGACGATCTGCTGATCGGGCGTGCGCGAGACGAGGCCCTGGTACACGTTGTCGATCAGGATCTGGTCGAGCGCGGCACCTGCCGTCTGGCGGATGTCGAGGTTGCTCGGCTCGGAGACCAGACGCACCGTGACGACCGCAGCGGGGTCGGGCGTGACGGCCGTGGGGGAAGCGGTCGTGGATGCGCCGCCGGAGCAGGCGCTGAACAGAAGAGCGCCGGCCGCGAGAAGCGCGGCGACGGCGAGGGAGGTACGGCGATGCATGTGAGAGGTGTCCTTTCGCAAGCGCGGGGCGCGCGTCTTTGCTGTTCGCACGGCCCACGATCTCGGGTGCGCGTTACAGCCTAGGCTTTGCGAAGCCGGTCGCGGTCATCGGTCCGCGCGCGCCGACACCGGACGTCACGTGCGCCCGCGCGGTCTTCCGGCGTCAGCCCCGAGCGACCTGCGCGATCAGGCGGGCAAGCTCGACGGGCTGCTCTTCCTGCACGTTGTGCCCCGAGGCGATCTCGACGAGCGATGCCGTCGGGATCCTCTCCTGGAACTGCTCGGCATCGGCCGGGGTGACGAATCCGCGCTCGCCGCGCACCAGCGTGATCGGCGCCGTGACGGCCGCCAGGTCGTCCCAGCCCGTGGCGGCCAGGGCTCCGCGAAGCGCGGCGCGTTGCGCCTGTGCGTTCGCTGCGGCATCCGCGTCGCCCGCCAGCGCGTTCGCGAGGTGGGCGAAGTGGTGCTTCCACTCGACGCGACCGTCGTCGCGCACGCGTGAGTTGAGAGTGACGCCGCGGACCGCCGACTCACGCGACCCACCGAGCCCGAACGCGAGTGCCCGCTCGACGAGCTCGTCGCGACTCGCCCAGTCGGTGGGGCCGGCGAAGAAGGCGGCGATCTGCGCGGCGTCCCCGTCGGGATCGATGCCGGGCGTGATGTCGACGACGATCAGCTCGCGCACCAGATCGGGGTGCGATGCCGCGAGTGCGGCAGCGGTGAGCCCGCCGAGCGACTGGCCGACGAGCACCTGCGGCGATGCGGTCCAGGCCGCGAGGGCGGGAGCGATGTCGGCGGCGAGGATGCTGCCGGTGTAGGCGGCATCGGCGCGCCACGACGAGTCACCGTGGCCAGGGAGATCGAGAGCGAGGGCGGGTACCCCGAGCGCGAGGACGGTGGTGTCCCACGTGTGCGCGTTCAGTCCGGCTCCGTGCAGCAGCGTCACCTGCGGGGCGGCGATCTCGCCGGTGACCGGGTCGCCGTACTGCAGGGCGCTGACGATTCGTCCGTCCGGCAGGGTGTGCGAGAGGCGGCGAACGGGCGGGACGGCGTCGATGCCGAGGTCGGCGGCCTGGTCGGCGAGGAAGGAGAACTCATCCATCCGGCCATTGTGTCGCGTTTCGACTCGCGTGCGGAGTGCGTCGACCCGCAGCGTCACCCGCGCGCCACCGCCGTAGGCTGGGCGCATGAGCACGGAGCGTCGCGTCCATCTGTCCCGGTCGGCCCGTCCCGCCTACGACGCTCTCGAGGCGTTCTCGCAGACGGTCGGCACGATCGCGGCCGACGCCGGCATCGATGCCCGCCTGCGGGAGCTCGTGCTCATTCATGCCTCGCAGCTCAACGGTTGCGCCTACTGCGTGCGCGTGCACGTCGACCGTGGTGTCGCGGCCGGTCTGACGGCTGATGACATCGCCCAGTTGGCGACCTGGCGAGAATCGGGCATCTTCACCGCGCGTGAGCGAGCGGCCCTCGAGCTCGCCGAGTGCTACGTCTTCATCCACGAAGAGGGAGTGCCCGACGAGGTCTACGACCGCGTCGGCGGCATCCTGTCCGAGAAGGAGTACGTCGCCGTCAGCTGGCTGCTCATCTCCATCAACGCGTTCAATCGCCTCACGATCGCCGGCAAGTACCCCGTGCCGCCGCGGTCGGGGGGCCAGCCGGACGGGGGCGCAGGGAGCGGCACCGCGTGAGTCTCGTTCCCGGAGCCCTCAACTTCCGCGATGTCGGCGGTCTGCCCGCCGGCGCGGCCCGCACCCGGCACCACGTGCTCTTCCGTTCCGGCCACCTGGCCGGACTCGGCGATGACGGCCGTCGTGCGCTCGCCGATCTCGGCATACGTCGCATCGTCGACCTGCGCGCCGACGAGGAGGTGGCCTACGAGCCGAGCCGGCTGGCCGATCTTGATATCGAGACCGTCCGGATTCCGCTCTTCCTCGGCTCGGCGGCCTCGTTCTTCGTCGACGATCTGTCGCTGGTCGAGATGTACCGCGGCCTCGTCGACGACTCCGCCAACCGGCTGGTGGCGGCCGCGCGCGCCGTGGTGTCTGCTCAGCCGGTGCTCGTGCACTGCAGCGTGGGCAAAGATCGTACCGGCGTCACGGTGGCACTGCTGCTGGCGGCGGCGGGGGTCGACGAAGAGGCGATCGTCCACGACTATGCGCGCACCGAGGCGATGCTGCCGGCCGAGCGCAACGCGCGAGTGCTGGCGTACCTGCGCGGCATCCATCCCCATGCCCGTCACCTCGACGACCTCGCCACCCGATCACCGGACTCGGTGATGCGCGGCCTCTTGAGCGACGTCCGCGAACGCTACGGGTCGGCGGCGGAATACCTCCGCGCGCACGGTCTCGACGCGCCCGACCTCGATCGATTGGCCAGCGCTCTCATCGAACGCTGAGGTAAGGCTCGCCTTAACCGGAGTATGCTGGGGAGCATCATGACTTCCTCCGTGACCCGTGCCGTGCACGACGAGACTGCCTGCAAGGCGTCCCGGCACGCGCGCGTGCAGCACCTGATCACGGCGGACGAGAATTCGCTGGCCGAGCTCGAGGCGCTTATCGCGACGCTGCCGATCTGCTCGACCGGTCGAGTGTTCATCGAGGTGCCCGACCAGACGTGGGTGGCTTCGCTGGCGGTGCCTGCCCGCATGGTGGTCACGTGGCTCGACCGTTCGCGTCGCAGCGGCGCCCCCGGCACGAGCCGCTCCTGCGCCCCCGGGCTGGCACTCAGCCGGGCCGTGACCGCGTGGGCCGACGAGATGCTCTGCGACGACACCGCCGACGGCGATGCGGATGCCGCGGCGTGCGCCTCCGGCACCCGCATCTTGCTGCTGGGTGGCTTTCTCGGCACGGCCGACATCTTCGATCACCTCACCGAGCGGCTCGGCGTCGCGGCGACCTCGGTACACACCCCCGAGCGCTTCGGACTGGTCAGCGCGCGCTGAGTCCGGCTGCACCTTCTGCCGCTGACGATCCGCGCGGCACGTAGTTGCCGTCTTCGAGGCCCGCGAGGATCTCGAATCTGTTCGTCAGCGGGTCGCGTCCCGCGATGAGGTACAGCAGCGGCATGAGAAACCCATATCGCCGCCACTGCCGCGCGTGCACCGCTTCGTGGCGCAGCACTGCGTCGCTGATGCGCGGCGAGTCGGTGAGAAAGCAACCTCCCACGCACACGCCACCGCGCCCGAACGTCCACGACGGCATGCCGGTGAACACCCACAGCCCCTCGCGGCGTTCGATGCGCCCCGTCGACCAGAGCGAGCCCCACAGCCAGCCGACGCTCGTGCCCCACAGGTAGCCGACGACGCTGACGGGAGAGTCCAGGAGGATGCCGGGGATGAGCCGGTCGAGGCGCCGCCCGCGCGCGACGGCGCGC
>CAUPYO010000068.1:0-8679 GCA_963515565.1 uncultured Microbacterium sp. | reverse complement strand
GCGCGGGTCGTCGAGTGCAGCCACCTGCGACAGGGGGGCCTGCGCGGCGGAGGGCGCGCGCGCGACCTCCGCCACTTGCGGCGCCGCCGCGCAGGCCGGGAGTGCCAGGAGCACGACCGTCGCGAGCACCGCCATCGCCGTGTGGACGGGCGACCTCATTCGGCCGACTCCGCGGAGGTGGAAGCGTCGGCGACCGGCGCGGTCGGGCGACGCGAACGCATGACGAACACGACGGTGAGGGCGATGAGCAGTGCCGCAGGGATTCCGCCCAGCAGCCACACGGTCCACGACCGAGCGACGTCGCCGTCAGGGCTCGACGCCGAGGCCGAGGCCTGATCGTCCGTGGCCGCGACCGGAACCGCAGCCGATGCCGGTGCGCAGTCGGCGACGCGGAACGTGAAGGACACCGGATCGAACGCCGTTCCCTCGGGATAGTTGGGGAATGCCTGGTAGCCCTGAGCGGTGATCGCCGCGGGCACGCCGGTCGCGGCGACCTCCGTGCCGTCCGGCGAGATCGTCAGCGACGCGCTCGCCAGATCCAGCTCGACGAAGGGCACCTGCGTCACCGACTGCGCCGCGTCGGCGCGACCCGCGAGCGCGTCATCCATCGTAAGCCCCGAGACGTCCAGCAGCACGTACGCAGTGGTGGGCCCGGTGAACACGAGCGTGGGGTTGGCGATCGTCGTGCTGAGCAGTCCATCGTGCCCGGTGAAGTGCACGGAGCCGGGGAAGGAGACACGCCCGGTGGTGTCGCCGGCGTCGAACGCACCCGCACCGCCCGACCACGTGAACACCGGGGTGCGGTAGGTCGCGCCGTCGGCGACCGTCCAGTCGCCGTGGGCGATCGACCCCGAGATGTACGAGCGGAAGGACTCCTTGAAGCCCCACCGGAGCTCACCGGCAGACACGGTGCACCCGATGCTCTCCGGCGCGGCGGGGGCGACGGTGAAGTGGATGCCGAGGGCTGTGCTCCCCTGGAAGGTCAGGGTGTGCTCCCCCGGCGCAATGTCGGCCGGAAGCAGGCCGGTCCAGGAGGCCACGCCGTCCGCATTCGCGGTGACCCCGGTGTCGAGGACGACGGGGGTGGAGTAGAGGACCACCTTGATGTCGCTCTCCCTCGGAAGGAAGCCCGCTCCGGTCACGGTGATGCTGGAGCCCGGACGGAGGTTCTGCAGGACCGCAGGATCGACGGTCAGTCCCGTCGTCGCCGGCGGGGTGGCGGGCGGCGTCCAGGTCGACGAGGACGCTGTCACGATCGTTCCGGTGGCGCCGGAAGGTGCCGACGTGGCGGCGCTGCCCACGACGAAGGAGACGGGGTCCATCGGGGTCCCCGTCTCGTAGAACTGCGACGAGCCGTAGGAGAATACCCGGGCTCCGGACGAGGTGAGCGTCACGGGCGCGTTGGAGTACGCCACACCCCCGGCCACGTCGGTGCGGGATGCGGCGGCGAGGTCGATGCGCCCGAACTCGGTGAGCGCGCCTCCCGCCCGCACGAGCATGGTCCCAGCGGTGGCCGAGTCGATGCGCACGACCGGGTCGGACAAGGTGAGGTCGAGGATGCCAGAGTGGCCGGTGAAGCGCACCGAGCCCGCGTACGCCGCGCTCCCGATGCCGGACGCTGCGCTCCAGTCGGTCGAGGACTGCCCGAACCAGTAGGCGCCCCCCTGGGCCACCGCCCCGCCGGACACCGAGATGGTGCCCTTGGCGATGGGCCCGGAGATGTATGACCGGAACGACGACTTCACCCCCCACATCAACGATCCCTGCACCGTGGCGGATTCGACCGGCTGCGCGGGCGTGGTGGGTTCGGGTTGCGCCGTCGGGGTCGGGGTGCCGGGCCCGGCGGGAAGGGAGGGGAGAGCGTCACCGAACCCGACCGCGAAGGGCGCAGGTGGCTTCTTGGCGTCGAACGACCCTCCCGAGGAGTACCAGTACGAACTCAGCCCGGTGCGAAGGTGAACGTCCACGAAAGCCTGCGGCCACGAGCCCCATCCGGCGGCCGTCCGGTTCTGAGGCGTCTGCCCTGTGGGGATGGACGCCTCGACCCCGCCGTAGTCGGGGGTGACGGTGAAGCCGTTGCGGGTGTCGACGGTGACGCCCGAGAAGGTCGACACGACGACGTCGGAAACGGGGGCGATCGGCGTCTTCACGGAGGGGTTGGCCATATCGCCGGCGTACCCCGACGCGTCGGCCGTGAGAGTGCCGCGGCCGTCTGCACCGACGGTCAGTGTCGGGTCGGTGAGCGTGAAGGGGACGAGCCCGCCGTAGAAGTTGACGCTGAACGAGCCGGGCCACTGGACGCGCGCCGATCCGTCGGGCCGCACGACCGCCGTTCCGGACGTGAGACGAACGACCTGCGATCCCCCGGCCGTGTGCGAGGCGCGGGTGTCCCATGTGGCGGGGACATCTCCCGCCGCAGAACGCTGCAGGATGCGGACGCCGTCGGTGGCGGCCTCGTACGTCGCCGCGCTGCCATCGGAGATGCCGGCGGAGAAGTAGTTGCTGCCGCCGAAGGGGGGAACCCCCTGCATCTCGGCATTGCCCGTCCACTCCAGCGCGACGCCCGTGTACGTGAGCTCGGTCTCAGGAGCCGTAGGGCGCGCACGGACGCTCAGCGTCGCCTCGGCCGAGACGGTGGCTGCGACATCGTTGGTGAGCACCGCGCGGAAGACCGCGCCGTCGAAGGCACGCGCGGCATCCGACACGGTCAGGTGCGCGCCATCGACGACGATTCCCTCCCCGGAGCTCACCGTCTGCCAGCCGGCCTGCGTCCGCCGTTGCCAGCTGACGACCGGTTCGGGATTTCCCGCGCCGAGCACCTGCAGCACCGCCCTCTGACCCTCGTAAACGGTCGTGGATGCGGGCGGCACCGTGACGGTGGGGGCGCTGCGCACGATGAGCGTCGCCGCCGCGCTCGCCACACGACCGGCGGCGTTGGAGACGACGGCACGGTATTGCGTTCCGGTGGCCGCCGCATCGGGCGACACCGACAGCTGTGCTTCCGTCGCACCGGAGATGTCACCGAACCGGCTCTGCCCCGCGGGGCGGGACTGCCACTGCACGGACGGTGATGGCGACCCGCCCACGCCGACTTCGAAGACGGCCGCGCGTTCGCTGCCGGCCAGGGCCGCGGCATCCGTCGGCTGCGCCGTCACGCGCGGCACGTCGCCCACACGTTCCATGCGCACGTAGCCGTCGGTGCCACCGGCACCGCGGGCCTGCACGTAGAAGCCGGCGCCGGTCGGGGTCGCCGTGACCACGAGCGAGCGGTTGGCCGCGTAGCGCAGCCCCGCCACCGCAGAGGAGGCATGCACCACGCCGTCGGAGTCGAAGGCGACCAGGCGCGAGGTGGAGCCGTTCACACCGACGTAAAGTCCCGTGGCGCGGTCGATCACCGGCGCACCCGCGATGCCGAACTCGGAGCTCTCGGGAATCGCGAACCGGAGTGCCGGCCCTGCCGTCACCGCGGAGGGGGTGCTCACGTCCAGGAACCGCACACCCGACGCGCGCTGGTAGGCGATGACGCGATCGCCCACCCGCGCCAGGCCGTGGTAGCCGTATCTGTCGGCGGGTACGGAGTCCGGCACCGAGGAGACGGCGAGGCCACCGGGGCCGATGGAGTAGCGGGCGACCGGGACGGGCACGATCGCCCCGCCGACGGCGGCACCGGTGCCACCGGTGTAGAGGTAGCTGCCGTCACTCAGCGGAAGCAGCATCGAGTCCGCTTCAGTCGCGCTCGAGCTTCCGTACAGCAGCGAGTACGACGTCGCCGACGCGAACGCCGGGTCGTAGGCGGCGGGTAGGGGCAGCGCGTGCGCGGTCGCGGTGTAGGTGCCGTCGGGCTGCGCGGTGAACAAGCGCAGGAACGAGTCGCGCTGGCCGGCGATGATCGCCACCTGCCCTGCGGCGGGGTTCCAGGTCAATGCGTAGACCCACTGCCGGGTCGAGCCGATGCGGTAGGGGAACGACCCGATCTGCGCGGTGGTGAAAGATCCGGTGTCGCTGTGCCACGTGGAGCGGTGCAGCGTGTAGCCGTCGGTCTCCCGCCCCGCCGCCGGCAGGCCGATCCAGTACACGGCATCGGCGGCGGGATCGTAGGCGACCGGGGGCTCTCGCAGAGAGTTGTAGACCGGGAGGGAGAGCGGTGCGCCGATCGGCGCGAGCGTCGTAGCGTCCAGGGTGCGGATGTCGGCGGCCCGAGCGGCCCCGGTGCCGCTCTGCTGGACGACGTGGGCCGTTCCGCCGTCGCTCACCAGGAGCCGCCGCTCGGTCGCGCTGGTGCTCGCCGACCACCACGCGGCATCCGTCATCCGGTAGGCGGGAGTGCCAGGAGCGTTCCACGACTCGGCCAGGTCAGGCTTGGCTCCGTCGCCGCGGTACGAGAAGGCGACGGTATCCAGCAGCGTGCCGGCGTCGTAGGTCTCGAAGCGATCGGTCGCCGTCGCGACGATGTCGCCCCACGAGGTGACGCCATCCGCGGTGCCGACGGTGGCGTCGCTCACGTCGAGGGAAGCCAGCGGCACGCCGAGCGTCGTCTGCGTCGCGCCGCCCTCGCGGGGCTTGCCGGTCCAGTCGCCGTAGAGCGTCTGTTCGACGGGAGAGACGACCACGCGCAGGTTGGCGTAGGTCGTGTCGAGGAGGCACTCGGAGCCGGTGCAGTATGCCTGGAATCTCACGCCGCCGGCGAAGCTCAGCTCCGTCGTGCGCGTTGCGGCGTCATAAGTGCCGGCGGTCAGCGGGAAGGCGAAGAGACCGTCGGGGGTCACGGTCGCTCCCCCCTGCGGGATCGTGCCGGACGTGCCGACATAGGCTCGCCATGAGGCCTTGATTCCCCAGGTGAGCGTGCCCTCCGTCACTGCGGCGGGGGCGACGGCCTCCGCCCGCGCTGCGGGCGGAGTGTGCACCATCAGTGCAGCGAAGATGGCCAGCACCCCGCACACGGCGGCGATCGCTCGGGCGCGATTCGGCCGTCGGCGACGTGCAGGCAGGACGGGGGCGGCGGTAACTGCGGGCATGATGCGGCTGCTCCTTCGAGTGCGAGCGAAGACGAGAAAAGGGCGAGAGGAGCGCCAGGAGAGCGCGGGTCGAGCGGTGAGGAGCGCGTATCGGCGCTCCTCACCGGCTCAAGACGCGATCCGGATTACGGCTCGACGAAGGTGACGCGGTCTGCGACGAACGAGTACGGCGGGCTGTGCAGCACCGCGACGACCTGACAGGGGCCGTCGGCACCCGTCGCTGCGTCGCAGGTGTACGTCGCCGGCTGGGTACCGCCGGAGTGCGCGTTGGTGAAGGTGGCTTCCAGGTAGACGTCGGTCAACGTCACGGTGCCCCCGGTCCCGGTGAAGTCCTGGAGATAGGTGCACGCGGGCCGGGTGCCGAACACGGCCTCGGAGCACAGCCCAAGGGTGTAGGAGCCTCCGGCTACCGTGCCCTGGACACTGACGTCGGTGTTGTATCCGCTGGCGCTGCCCGTGTCGGTCGCGACCGAGACGCCGGTCGCCGCCGAGGCGGGGAGTGCACCGCCGAGGGCGAATGCAAGTGCCGCGAATGCCGCGGCACCGGTGAGCGCGAACCGTCTTCCGGCCGTGCGCAGGCGTGTGTTCATCATGTTTGCTCCTCTGGGTAGAGTGAGCACGGCCTCGCGGCCTTGCTCCGGGCGCGACGTCGCCTCGCGACGTCGCCTCGTCGCCGCGCGGTCGCCGGGGCGAGACCTCCGTCAAGATCTCTCGCCCCGGCTTCTTCCGCTCGGCGGCAAGCGTGGGTGCGGACCGTACGCGTCTAGTTCGCGGGCGAGCCGTCGCCTCTCACGCTATCGATTCGCCGTGAATTAGGCAAGGCTTACCTAATCTAACCGCGTGAGGTCGACCTCTCCTGATCGAGCCGGGTCACGCTGACGGCCAGATCTCTTCGTCGTCGCCGACCGGGTCCTCCAGCGGCACGACCAGGACAGGGCGTGATTGGCGGTGGGCGAGGCGCGCCGCCACCGAGCCGGTGAAGAACTCGCGGATCGACTCTCCGAGGCCGCGCCGCCGCGTACCGACCACGATCAGTCGTGCCTGGGCACGCTCGGCCAGGTGCTTGATGGCGAGGGCGGGGTCACCGACGAGCTGCGTGACGGTCCATTCGACACCCGTGCCCTCGAGCACCGACTCCGCGTCGTGCTGCACGGCCCTCAGCTGCATCTCGCCCACGGCGATGTCGACGTCGATCGGCGCGGAATGAACGTACCCGTCGGGATCCTCGTAGGTGACGAACCTCGTCACATCCACGTGAGCCACGATGAGCGGGGCACCGAAGAGTTTCGCGTAGCGCGCCGCTTCCTTGAAGACACGCGGCGGTTGGCCGGGAATCGCTCCGACGATCACCGCTCGCAACGGGACCGGATTCTCGTCGATATCGGTCATGACACCCTCCCCGTCCTCCCCCGCACCGCGAGGCGCCGAGGGCACCGTGTTATTCTGAATGCTACTCTTCCCGGCAAGACGCCGGATCGTCAACCGCATCGTGAATGCGCCGGACCAAAGTGCGGAACACCGCATCGTCCGTGACTCAGAAATGAGGGGGTCTCGCATGGGGCGTGGCCGTCAGAAAGCGAAGCACACCAAGATCGCTCGCGAGCTGAAGTACGACACGTACAACGTGAACTACTCTGCGCTCGAAAAGGAGCTTGGACACCACGAGGAAGACCCGTACGTCGACAAGTGGGCAGATCAGTATGCCGACGACGAGGACGAGCTCGAAACAGCCTGACCTCTGGTGCTCGACGCTCACCGTCGTGCGGTGTCGCCCTGTCCTGCGTGACGAACGCAGGACATCTGTGATCACGACGCCGCTGCACAGCGGTTTCGTGCGGCCTGGCGCCTTCGGCGCCCGCGGAAGTCCTGCGATCGTCACAGCGCAACGGCGGCGTGGCTGAAGCGTAGCTGCCGCGTGGCTGCGGCAAACCTCACCAGGCGCCGTGGCGACGCTCCCACTCGTCCTCGATCGTCCGCGGACGCGAGACGACCAGGCCGATCGGCAGAGTCACGAGGAAGAGGATGCCGAACACCACCAGCACCGGCTGCCAGCTGCCGGTGGCCTCATGGACGACGGCGAACATCAGCGGGAACAACGCCGCGATCGCATAGCCCACGCTTTGGGCGAAGCCGCTCAACGCCACCGCGCCCTCGTGCGTGCGCGAGCGCAGCTGGATGAGCACGAGAACGGCGGGGAACAGCGCCTGCGGGGCGCCGAGCAGCACCACCCACAGCACGGTCGCGGCGGCCGGTGCGAGCACCATTCCAAGCACCCCGGCGATTCCGGCGCTCAGCGCGATCGCGTAGATCACGCCGACGCGACGCCACCGGGTGATCACGATCGGAACGATGATCGACCAAGGCAGCCCCATTGCCCCGAACAGCGACAGCAGAGCGCCGGCCTGCGCATGCGAGACGCCGGCGATGTCGACGAGAACGACCGGCAACCAGGCGAAGCAGGCGTACACGCTCGCCGCCGAGACGCCGAAGCTGCCGGTGATCGCCCATGCCAGCGGCAGCCGGGGCAGGCGTCTGAGCACCCGGGGGGCGGGTGCGTCGATCTCGACCGCGCCGGTCGCGGGCTCGCCCTCCGCCCGCGACGGCACGCGCGAGCGCACGAACAGCGACACCCACGGAACGATCGCGACGAGAGCGAGCACCGACCACATTCCCAGCGAGAATCGCCAGCCCGCGGCATCCGCCACGGGTACCGCCACCAGCGGCGGCAGGAACGCCGCCACGGACAGCAGCGACGAGTACACGGCCGTCATCGTGCCGATCCGCTCGGGGAAGTAAGCCTTGATGAGAGGCGGCAGGACCACATTTCCCACACCGACGGCCGCGAACAGCACGGTCGTCGCGATGAGAAGACCGATCGCGTCGGCGGCGTTCGCGCGTGCGATGAGAGCTCCGGCGACGACGATCATGGATGCCGCAGCCAGCCGCTCGAGTCCGAAGCGTCGCTCGAGTGCGGGCGTGACGATGCCGAACACCGCGAAGCACACCGGCGGAGCCATGCCGATGAGACCGAGAATGCCGGTGGGCACGGAGAAATCGGCCTGGATCTCGGAGATGATCGGCGACAGCGCGGCGACCGCGGAACGCAGCGAGAACGCGACGAAGACGACGCCGACCAGCGCGAGCACGCGGCCCCGCCAGAGAGGACGGGGGCGGGGGTCAGTCACTCGATCAAGCCTACGAGGCACGCCGAGCGGCTGGGTCGTTTCGACTCGCTGCGCTCGCGCAACGACCGGGAGGGGGAGCGACGGGTCAGCTCTCCTGAGTGCCCTCGACCCAGGCGAGGTACTCCTCCGACACCGTGCCGGTGATGTACCGGCCGTCGAAGCAGCTCATGTCGAGATCTTCGACGTCCGGGGCACCCTCGAGAATCGCCGCCTTCAGGTCGTCGATCTCCTGATAGACCATGTAGTCGGCACCCAGCTCTTCGGCGATCTCGGGGATCGTCCGCCCGTGGGCGACGAGCTCGTGACGCGACGGCATGTTGATGCCGTACACGTGGGGAAAGCGCACCGGCGGCGCGGCCGACGCGAAGGTGACGGTTTTGGCCCCGGCATCCCGCGCCATCTGAATGATCTCTTTCGAGGTCGTCCCGCGCACGATCGAGTCGTCGATCAGCAGCACGTTCTTGCCCTGGAACTCGGTC
>CAUPYO010000067.1:0-8691 GCA_963515565.1 uncultured Microbacterium sp. | reverse complement strand
GGCCGAGACGCCGCGCGAGGAAGGGTTGGCAGCGGCGATGGCGCGTGAGGCGCTGACCCGCCTCGCCAACGCCGATCAGGATTCGGGCGAGGGGCCTGACGACCCGGTCGACGCAGCGGCGGTGGCCGCCGGTCTGCGGATGGTCGTGACCGATCTCGGCGCCGACATCCCCCTCGCTGTCGAGATCGGCGTCGACGCTCCCGCCGTGCCCGGCCGCGTCGCCCGCGCGCTCGTTCTGGCCGCAGCGCAAGCCGTCACGAACGCGATCGATCACGCGCAGGCGCGAGGACTGCAGGTGGCGCTGCGGGTCGATGCGGCGGGAGTGCGCCTGCAGGTCGTCGACCGCGGACCCGGGTTCGACCCGGCGAACATTCCCGAAGACCGTCTCGGCATCCGTGGCTCGATCGTCGCGCGGATGGCTGCGGTGGGTGGGCGGGCGCGTGTGCGCGCCACGGCCGCCGGCACCGTCGTCACGCTCGACTGGCAGCACCCGCGATGAACCTCCGCGTGCGTACCACCCTTTCGGTTCTGGCGGTCGCCTTCACGTCGTACTTGGCCGTCGGAGCTCTGCTGTGGACGACGACGCCGCTGTACCCGATGCTGCAGGTGGCAACGGTCGCCTTCTACCTGGTGACGACCTGGTTGTGCCTCTTCTGGAACGCCACCGCCGTGCCTTCGCGGCGGCATCCGATCACCGGCGAGCTGGGCAGCCGATCCGTGCTTCCGGCGTGGGCGGCCGTGCTCGCTCTCGCCGCGGCCGTCCTCGTGCCGAACGCCTCATGGATCGCCGTCGGCCTCGCCGCGAGGCGCACGGGCTTCGGCACGTGGAGCGTCGGCGCCATCGGTGCGCTGCTGACCATCGTGATGGTGCGCCGCCGTCCCTGGGTCGCCTGGGTGGGTGTGGCGCTGCTGGCGGTCGAAGCGACCCTGTGGATCGGTCCCACCGACGCCCTGGCCCTGGGAGTCGTGGGTGCGGTGCTGTGGGTGGGGGTGGCGCAACTGTTGACCTGGTTGGTCGACCGGGCCGCGGCCGACACGGCCGAGCTCGCTGCCCTGCAGCGTGCGGCATCGGAATGGCTCGCCGCCCAGGAGGGTATGCGGCGCGAGCGACGCACGCAGGTGCGGCGTGCTCTGGCGCTCGCCGGGCCGGTACTCACGCGCACCATCGAGACCGGGGGGCGGCTGAGCGATGCCGAGCGGCGCGAGGCGCGCATCGCCGAAGAAGCCCTGCGTGACGAGCTGCGCGGATCGGCGCTCCTCGACGAGGAGGTGCGCGCGGCATTGGCGGCCGCACGGCAACGAGGCACCACGGTGTCGGTGCTGGACGAAGGTGGCCTCGACGGGCTGTCGTCGCGTGAGCGGGCGCTGATCCGTGCCCGCCTCGCAGAAGTGCTCACTGAGGCCGACTCCGAGCGCGTCTACATACGTGCGTCGACGCACGAGGAGATCGCCGTCACCGTTGTCGGGAGAACCGCGTCGGACGAGGGTGAAGACGACGTCGACCTCTGGAGTGAGATCCCCCGCCGCCCAGAGGACTGAGAGCCCGAGGGACGGAGCGCACGTCTGCGGCGGTGCCGACAGCCCTCGGATGCCGTGGAGAAGAAGGAGGCGAGGGGCGGCGAAGCCGCCCGCCCCTCGCCGTGCGAGCGGTTACCCGAAAACCGACTCGCGAAGGGCCGAACCCGCTCTTGGAGCAGATGCGACCGAACGCAGAAGCGTTCCAGCGATATCGATTCTTCCCGGTGTGAAAAGCGTTGTCTGTAGGTATTTTGGGGGACAACGACCGACTCGCCTCTCCTGTTTCGGCGGCGCGGAGTCGTTCGACCTATATCTTGTTGAGCGGATTATGTTGCCGCTAACGCGAATTTCCAAGGCGCTTCTCACCGTATTCATCAGATGATATGGTCCCCCTAACTGTTCCGCGCGGGTCATCGTCGACCGCCGCGATGTGCGCTCCGCCGCCCTGACCGCTCGACGTCGCCGTGCCCCCTGGATGCAAGGACCGCCCCATGGAGACAACACCGCCGATTCGTGTCACCCGTCGCATCCTCGTTTGTGCCGCGGCAGCAGTGGCACTGGTGGCCCCCGCAGCGGTCGCGGTGCCGGTCGCCCACGCGGATTCGACGCCCAATGCCTCGACGGTGCTCGTGCACTACGACATGTCGCACGACGGAACGCGACTGATCGATGTATCCGGCCGCGGCCAGGACGCGACCATCCACGGCGGCGAGAGCGGCTTCAGTACTCGCGATGGTGACGACGTCCTCACGTTCGACGGTTCGGCCACGGTCGATCTGCCCAACTTCATCGGCGACAACCAATCGGTCGTCATCCAGCTTCGCTACACCGATGGCTCGCGCAGCAACGAGGGTCTCTTCTCGTTCGGCACGACGAGCGACAAGGACTACCTGCGCTTCCACCCGAATGTCGACGGCCGCTACTTCTGGGAGAGCAAGAACGGCGACTCATACGCGAAGAGCGGAGGCGCCGTCGCCGTAGGTGCCGACGGATGGTCGACGGCGGCTGCGGTGATGCGCTCCGACTCGACGGCCGACCTCGTGATGAACGGCGTCCTCGACGGCAACATCGCCACCGGCGCGTCCGTGTCCCACTTCGCCGGAGTCAACGGCACGGGCGTCGCCGGGTATCTCGGGCGATCCGTCTGGGCGGGCGACCCCGGTTTCACGGGAACCCTGACAGATGTGCTCGTGTATACCATTCCCGCATCCGACACCCCGGCGAGCACGAACACGAAGGTGGTCTCCACCTCATTCCCCTCGAAGTCGGAGGGCAGCTGGTGGTGGCGCAGCTCGATGATCACGGGCAACGGCGAGAACGGCGCTCTGGTCGCCGGCAACCCGCTCAGCGACACCCTGATCTACCAGAACATGGCGTTCAACATGCCCAACAGCCAGTCGCGGACGACCCCCGATCTGACGTCGTACCTCGATTCGACTCGTCAGACGCTGATCAACGGCGGCGACGTCCAAGGAGACCCGTATCCGGGCTGGAACCTCCAATTCGACTACTCGTTCCACCCGGGCAACCAGCTCTCCCTGCAGATTCCCGCGGCGGGCGTGCCCTCCAACCACTACCGCTGGACCGACTATGAGACCGGCGAGGTCGGTGTGAACTACACCGATGCGTCGGGGGGAGCGTGGGAGCGGCGCACCTTCACCTCGCGTGCCGACAACGTCGTCATCACCCACCTCACGAAGTCGTCGACCGGTGAGCCCATCAACCTGAACCTCGACATCACCCCCATCGACCAGATGTCGGTCGAGGGCGGCTCTGTCGACGACAAGCTGCAGGCGAAGCAGTTCGCCGCCGAGGACGCCAGCTACATCGGCCAGGTCGCCCACTATCCCTCGTACGACGGCAGTGAGCTGGCGCAGGCCGGTTATGCCGGCGTCACCCAGATCATCACCAAGAGCGGCACGAAGTCGCTGCGCCAGTCGGATGCCACGGGCTCGCACGACGTGGCGGGGTCGCGCTATTACGGTGTGGACATCCGCGACGCCGACGAGGTCTTCCTCGTCACCCGCTCCGACCGCGATCTCGCGATGGGCTCATCGGACGCCTTCCCGGCCCAGACCGATTTCACGCTCGTCGACAAGCTCGTCGCGGGCATCAACGAGGTCGTATCGAAGGCGGACTACCAGGGCGATAACGGCCTGGACTACGCCAAGATCCTCGCCCCCCACGTGGCCCTGCACAGCGCGGAGTTCAACGCCGTGTCTCTGAAGCTGCCGGCCGGTGCCAGCGACGAGGGGCTGTCGAACGAGCAGCTGATCGCGAAGCAGAAGGCGTCTCCCGATGCCCTGAACAGCGCGATGATCGAGCGCGCCTTCACCGCCGGCCGCTACGCCACGATCAGCTCGAGCGGCTTCAGTGCTCCGCGTCTGGGTGGCATGTGGGCCGGCGCCTGGGGGCCGCAGTGGCAGGGAGACTGGACGACCGATGCCAACGTGAACCTGCAGATCGCCGGTGCCAACATCGGCGCCCTCCCGTCGGAGATGGACGGATTCATCAACCTGCTGCTGCGCATCGCTCCCGACTGGGAGACGAATGCCGAAAAGATCTACGGCATGAAGGACGCCATCATGGCGCCCCCGCGCACCGACGCCGACGCCGGCGTGCTGAACCACTTCGGCGGCTGGTACCCCTTCGAGTACTGGAACTCCGGCGCGAGCTGGCTGCTGCTGCCTGCCTATGAGTACTGGTTGGTACACGGGGACGTGGATGTGCCCTTGGCATCCGACATCAACGTCGCCAAGCTGAAGTCGGTGCTCAGCCCGACCGCCGACGACCTCACGGACGAACAGGTCGCCGCGATCCAGCAGCGCGGATCGCTCCGCCTCGAAGAGGACATCCTCCTGCCGCTGCTGCGCAAGCAGGCGAACTTCTGGGATCAGATGGTCGACCCGCAGTACTACGAGACAGCAGCGGGCGACGCGACCTACACCGCGGGAAAGACCACGCTCGCTGCCGGAGAGCACTACCTGCTGCTGCCGTGCTACTCACCCGAGAACGCCCCGTCCAACCGGTCGACTCCGGTGGCGATGAACTGCTCGATGGACATCGGCGCTGCCCACGACGGACTGCGCATGACCATGGACATCGAGAAGTCGCTGGGCACGGTCACCCCCGGTGGCAAGTGGCAGAAGCTCTCGGACGACCTTCCGCCGGTCACCTATGACACGGCGACAGGCGCTTTGAAGGAGTGGTCGCTCGCGCAGTACAACGAGCAGCACGGGCACCGGCACATCAGCCAGGGTTACTTCGCATGGCCGGCGCACGACACCCAGAGCTCGCCTGAGATGGCGGCGGGCCTGGCCAAGACCGTCGTGCTGCGCAAGGCGAATGCCGGTGACAAGAGCGCCGGTCACGGCTGGTTGCACATGGCTCTGATCGACGCCCGCCTCAAGAACGGCCCCGGCGTGACCGATGCGCTGCACGCGCTGCTCGGCTGGAACGCGTGGTACTCGAGTTTCACGACGAACCACAATGTGACCGGCGACTCGGCCTACGTCACCGACATCCTCAACACCGTTCCCGCGGTGCTGCTGGAGTCGCTCGTGTACTCGAACAGGGGCCAGATCCAGATCCTCCCGGCCGTTCCGGACGGGATGGCCGAGGGGACGCTGTCGGGTTCGCTGGCCCGCTCGCGTGCCGAGGTCTCGACGCTGTCGTGGAGCCTGCCGAACAAGACGGCCCAAGCTGTCATCCGTTCGGACGTCGACCAGACGATCAACCTCTCCAGCGGCCAGCAGTGGAAGTCGGTGACCGTCGACGGACGCACGTATGACAACACCGGCGTACCCGTGGTGCTCACGATGACCGCGGGGCAGACCGTGACGGCCGACTTCGTGCTCGGAGAGCCGACCACGCCGACCCCGACGCCCACCGCAACGCCCACGCCCACCGCCACGGCGACCGCGACCGCTACCGCTACCGCTACCGCGCAGCCGAGCCCGTCTGCCACGGCGGGCCCGCAGGCAACGCTGTCGTCGACGTCGGTCGAGCGGGGCGGCACCGTGACGGTGCGTGTCACCGGCGTCACACCCGGCGAGCAGTTGTCGGCACAGCTGCGCAGCGATCCCATCGCGATCACCGGCATTCTGGTCGCCGACGCCACGGGCACGGTCGTCTTCGACGTGCACGTTCCGACCACCTTGGAGATCGGCGCCCACACGGTCGTCGTGTTCCGAGCCGATGGGGGCGAACTGGCACGCCTCGCCCTGACGGTGGTGCCCGCGGGCGCCCTCGCCGTCACGGGTGCTCAGCTGCCGCTCGGTATTGCCCTGCTCGGTGCCCTGCTGCTCATCGTCGGTGGACTGGCCCGCGTCCTCCGACGCACATAGCTGACCCGTCGCTGACGCCGAACTCCGGCGTGGGGCTTTCGGGCCTCGCGCCGGTTCCACGATCGAAGAGGATCCCCGTGAGAATCACCCGCCCCACGCTGGTTGCGTCTGCGGTTCTGGCCGCACTGATCGCGGCATCCGTGCCGCTTCCGGCATCCGCGGCCGACGACCAGCTCGTCGCACACTACGACTTCGATGATGCTTCCGACCGTGGACGCGATACGTCGGGCAACGGCCACGACATCGACACGTCGATCGGTGGACCGACCTTCGATGTGCCGACGGGACGTTCGTCGACCGCGCTGGAGCTCTCGGGTACCGCGGGGACATTTGCCCGCATCCCGGATGAGGTCTTCGGTGCCGTGGGCGACGACTTCACCCTCGAGTTCTCCGCGACCTCGGCGACGCCCTTCGGATCGGGGTACTTCAGTGTCGGGCTCGGCAGCAGCGACCGCCGGTACCTCCTGATCAAGCTCGGTGACGACGGGAGCGGGCGCGTTGCGATCGCGACCGATCAGTGGCGCAACGAGCAGGGGTTCGCCTTCTCGACGACGCCGGGATGGCACACCTATCGTTTGACGGTGCAGCCGGGTCTGCTCGCCATGTACATCGACGGGGCTCTCGCAGGCTACGACGACACCGTCACGCTGCGTGCATCCGATCTCCAGGGCACGACCGCGTACCTCGGCCGCTCCTTCTACCAGCAAGACCGTGCCTTCCAGGGTGCCTTTGACGACATCTCGGTATGGAACGACGTCCGCATGCCGGTGCCGGTGAGCGCGCTCGCCGTCACCGGAACAGGCGTGGCCGACGGGGGTCTCACGACGGCGGTGAACGCCACGGTGCGCCTCTTGGCGACTGCGGAACCCACGGGCGCGCCGAACGCCGTGCGGTGGGTCTCTTCGGCGCCCACGATCGCATCCGTCTCCGCCGACGGCACCGTCACCGCCCGCGCCGAGGGCGACGCCGTGATCACGGCGACCTCGGTCTTCTCCTCCACAGTGACCAGCGCCGTGACCGTGCACGTGGTTCCGCCCGGTCGCGACGGCGTCGAAGCCGACCTGCGCGCCGCTGTCGCCGCCGTGTCGACGACCACGACCGAGAACCTTCCATTAGCTGTTCGCGGAAGCGTCTTCGGGTCGGACATCACCTGGACATCGAGCGACCCGAGCGTGATCACCCCCACCGCCAGCCAGATCGACGCGGGTGTCGGGATTGCCGACCCCTATCGCGGAGGCGGTGTGGTCACGCGCCCCGCCTACGGTCAGGGCTCGACCTCGGCCACCGTCACTGCGACGGCGACCTTGAACGGCATCACCCTGTCGAGCGACCCGGTCGCCATCACGGTGAAAGAGAAGCCCCGTACCGCCCCGAACACTGCGTACGCGTCGGTCAACTTCAAGACGGAGAACAACCGAGACCTCGAGAAGATCTGGGTCTCCTCGACCGACTCGAACAACTTCTTCACGTTCCAGACGCGCAATGGCGGCAATCCCGTCATCACTTCGGATGCCGACACCAAGGGCCTTCGCGATCCCTACGTGCTCCGCTCGCATGACGGCGACAAGTACTACATGGTCGCCACCGATCTCGACACCTCCAGCGGAGACTGGGACGGATTCCAGACCAACGGTTCGATCAAGCTCGAAGTTTACGAGTCGCCTGACATGGTGCACTGGTCGCGCACGAACGGGGACGGCAACGGCGGTATCACCGTCAACGCCCCCACCTCCGGCATGAGCTGGGCGCCCGAGATCTTCTGGGACGACAGCCTGCAGTCCTACATCGTCTTCTTCTCGTCTCGCGTCTACCAGGACGACACCCGCACCACGCCCGTGCTCGGTGCGTACGGCGACTCGTACAACCAGGTGCTCGCCGTCGTCACCCGCGACTTCCGAACCTTCTCCTCCCCGCCGGCGGCGTGGCAGAACACCGGATACTCGCGCATCGACTCCACCGTGTTCAAGATCGGCGAGTACTACTACCGCCTCACCAAGAACGAGGAGGGTCGCTCGGCGGGACCGTTCCTGCCGAGCGGGAAGATGACGTTCCTGGAACGGTCGAAGGTGCTCACCTCCGCCACGACGGAGACATCGCCCGACAACGACCCGGCGCGCACCTGGCAGCTCGTCGACGAGTCGTTGCTGCCGTTCGAGGGCCCCGAGACGGTGAAGCTCAACGCTGGCGACCCGAACAACAACGCCGCCGGTGACGCACTCGTGCTGCTCGCCGACGAGTTCAGCTACATCCCGTTCATGACGAGCGAGTCGCAGATCCTGCAATCGTCGTGGACGAACCGCCTCTCAAAGACACCGGGATGGTTTGACACGAAGGCGCCCGGCCCGGGCGTCACCGGCCGGGTCACAACCACCGGGATGCCGGCGATCACCCGACACGGTGCCTTCTTCGGCATTCCCGAGTCCGTCTCCACTGCGCTCAAGGGGTGGACGGACATCGCCGCCGTCGATTCGACGACCACGACGACGTATGACGCAGCGACGCGTACGATCCGAGCCACGGTGGCGGCGTCGGACAGCGGTTCCGTCGCTGGAAACGTCATCTTCACGACGGCCGCGCCGGCGGCGCGGTACGCACAGGTGGCGGCGGCAGCCGCGACGAACTGGACGCGGACGGTGGCGCTGTCATCCGACGGCTCAGCGTCGGTCACGGTGCCGAACGACGTCGCCGGCACGATCACCGTGTCGTACGACGGCTACACCGATGGATTGGTATCGCCGTCGGACTCGCGGGTGGCCGCAGTAACCGCCGTCGACGGCGGCGGGCCCACACCGGGCGCGTCCGCCTCGCCGGCGGCCACGACCTCGCC
>CAUPYO010000066.1:0-8700 GCA_963515565.1 uncultured Microbacterium sp. | reverse complement strand
GGCGAGGGACTGAGACGCTCGTGCGGCAGGGTCTCCCACGCCGGAAAATGCAGCACGACCGCATCCGGCACGACGCTCGCCAGCGCGGCGCCGATCGCCTCCGCGCGGCGGCCGGTGGGGGCGACGACAAGGAGGGCGGCAGGGCGCTCAGATGCGCGGCGCCGCTCCACGAGGGCGGCGAGCATGGGCGCACCGAGTCCGGTAACGAGGGAGAAGTCGGTGTCGACGAGGGCTGCATCGACGGCTTCGCGGACCGCGTCCGCCTGAAGGAGGGCGCGAACGATCCCGGAAACTGTCACCGCAGAAGTCTACGGCGCCCCGCCGACATCGCTCGCGAGCCTGCCGCGGCGGCGGGGCGGCACTGCCTAGGATGAGCACGTGAGCGAGAACCCCCAGGAAGCGCCCGCACCCGCCCCCGTGGCCCCGGCTATGCCGGTGCCGGTGCCTCCCGCTACCGGGGGCGCGTACGTGCAGACGGCGCCGGGCGCACCGCCCGTGTACGTCGCGGTCGCCCCCGCTTCTGCCGCCTTCGCCGATGCGCACTCCGCACCGAGGCCCGTCGCAGCACCGTCCGCGGTCGCCTCGCGGACGATCGGCGTGATCGCCCTCATCGTGGCACTCGTGGGGATCATCGCCGCGACACTGCTGAGCGCGCTCACGGGTTTCGAGGCTGCTCGCGGCGCCGTCGTGCATGCCGGTCTGAGTTCGACGTCCTCCCTCGAACACCTGTCGGACGACGAAGCGTTGGCGCTGCTGAGCCCCGTGCGCGGTCTGGTGCTGTGGGCGGAGATCGGATTCTGGGCGGGCGCACTGCTCGGCGTCTGGGCGATCGTGCAGGGCATCGTTGCGATCGCGACCCGCCGTGGGCGCGGTCCCGGCATCAGTGCCGTCGTCGTTGCGGCGGTCGGTCCGATCGTCTACGGCGTCGCCGTCACCATCGCCGTCTTCGCGGGCATCGCGGTGGGAATCCAGACCCTGTCCTGATCCGCCGCGCGTCTGTACTCACGACGTCTGGGCTCACGGCGTCTGTGCTCACGCGCGCGGAGCGTGGTGTTTCTGTTGGGCGGCGAGCAGCCCCTCCTCGACGAGGAGTTCGACCGCATCCGCAGCATCCGAGATGAGAATCGGCAGCTGCGCGCGCTCGGCACTCGAAAAGGGGTCGAGCACCCAGTCCGCCGGGTCTTGACGGCCGGGCGGGCGACCGATCCCCACGCGCACGCGGGGAAAGTCGGGCGTGCCGAGAGCCTTGGCCACGTCGCGAATGCCGTTGTGACCGCCATGCCCCCCACCCGTTTTCAACTTGATGGTGTCGAAAGGGATGTCGAGTTCGTCGTGCACCAGCACGATGCGCTCGGGCACCACGTCGTAGAAACGGGCCAGCTGCGAGACCGGTCCGCCGGAGACGTTCATGTACGAGTTGGGGGTGGCGAGCACCAGCTTCGACCCGCCCGGGCGCACCCATGTCTCGGCGACGCGGGCGCCCGCCTTGTGCGTACGCAACGTCTCGGAGCGCCGTGCGGCGAGCTCGGCGATCACCATCTGGCCCACGTTGTGGCGCGTGCTCTCGTATCGCGTTCCCGGGTTGCCGAGTCCGACCACCAGCCACGTCTGCGCCATGTTCTCATCCTCTGTGTTCGACGGCGAACCGTCGAGCTCGTTGTGCTCTGCGGACGACGAAGCCCGCTTCCTCGTCTGGCGTGAAAGCGGGCTTCGCTGCGATGTGCGGTGAGGAGATTACTCCGCGGCCTCTTCGGCCTGCTCCTCGGCGACGGCCTCGTCGGCGGCCTCGATCTCGTCGGCGTCCGACGAGGAGGGAACCGAGATGGCCACGATGAGCGTCTCGGGCTCGGTGACCAGCGCCGCGCCCTTCGGGAGCTTCAGGTCGGCGGCCGTGACGTGGGTGCCGTCCTCGAGACCTTCGACGTCGACCTCGACGTTGTTGGGGATGTGGGTGGCCTCGACCTCGAGCGACACCGTGGTGTTGTCGAGGTTGACGATGGTGCCGGCAGCGGGCTCGCCCACGACGACGACGGGAATGTCGACCTGGACCTTCTCGCCCTTCTTCACGACCAGGAGGTCGATGTGCTCGATGATCTGGTGCACGGGGTCCTTCTGGACGTCCTTGACCAGCGTGAGCTGCTGCGAGCCGGCGACGTCGAGCTCGAGCACCGCGTTGGCGCGGCGAATGAGCAGCGCGACCTGGTGACCCGGAAGCGCGACGTGCACGGGCTCGGCGCCGTGGCCGTAGATGACGGCGGGGATCTTGCCGGCGGCGCGCAGGCGACGCGCGAAGCCCTTGCCGAAGTTCTCGCGAAGCTCGGCGACGACCTTGGTGTCAGTCTCGGTGGACATGAGGGGTTCTCCTTGTGGGCTCAGGCGCCCTGATCTGGGTCTGGGTCTCGACTCGAACGTCTGCACGTGAGGAGAGCCCGCCCGGACTGTCGCCCGAGCCGAATGGGCCCGCATCACCGCGTCGATCACGGATGCCGTCGCTTACGCGGCGCATCCCTCGCCGAGGGAAGACATCAGTCTACCAGCGCTGCCGCTACGATGAAGACGGTGCCCACAACGGGCGTCCGCGGCGGCCCCTCCGGCCTCCGCCCGCCTCGAGCGTCACCCGGGAGAAACCATGGACTACGGCTGGATGTCACACGCGCTGCTGTGGATCATCGGCCTGATGTCGGTGGGAGCGACCGTCGGTGTGGTCGGCGCGATCTGGTCGCTGGGCCGCTCGGGATACCGCAAGGACTGACCGCCCGACGCACGCGCGGCGCAAGCCGCGACTCAGCGTCCCTCGATGAGGTCGACGATTCGATCCACCACCGACTGGAGGTCGGCGTCGTTCGCGACCCGGAAACCGGCCTCGTCCTGAGCGAGTGGTTCGAGGGTCGCGAGTTGGGAATCGAGCAGAGCCGTCGGCATGAAGTGCTCGCGGCGCGACATGCGACGTCGAAGATCCGGCGCATCGACGACCAGTTCGACGAACGCGGCGCCGACGCTGGCCGCGCGGATGCGATCGCGATAGGTGCGCCGCAGCGCGGAGCACGCGATGACGATCGACGAGTTCTCACGGGCGAGCGCCGCGCCCACGATGTCGAGCCAGGGTTCACGATCGGCGTCGGAAAGCGGGGTGCCGGCGCGCATCTTGGCGATGTTGGATGCCGGGTGCAGATCATCCCCGTCCACGAATCGCGCGCCGAGGCGTGCGGCGAGCGCCGCGCCCACCAGTGACTTTCCCGAACCGCTCGGCCCCATCACGACGATGCGCACGAGCGGCTTGCGGCCGCGCCCCCATTTCATCCGTCGCACTCCCTCATTCGATACCGCCCGCGGCACGAGCACTGTCGGTGAGCGCTCCGACATCGTCACGAGGATAGCTCCGCCGGTGATGCGCGGCCGAGAGCCGAGCGAAGTGTCGCACGTCGATGCCTCAGTAGAACTCGACGGTGTCGACGACCGCCCGCATCGGCTCACCGTCCAGCAGGCGCGTCGCGTCGGCGGCGAAGCGCCGCGCGATCCGCTCTTCTTCGCGGGAACTCAGTGCCGCGGTGTGGGGACTGACCAGCACCTTCGGATGCCTCCAGAGGGGCGAGGTGAGCGGCAGCGGCTCTTCTTCGAAGACGTCGAGTGCGGCGAAGCCGACCGTGCCGTCGTCGAGTGCCGACACCAGCGCGCGTTCGTCGATGACGGAGCCCCGCCCGATGCTGACCAGGATCAGTCCCGGACGTGCAGCGGCGAGCAGGCGCGCGTCGATGAGGTGGTGCGTCTGGGTGGTACTGGGAAGTGTCACCACGACCGCATCGGCGTCGGCTATCGCCGCGTCGAGCTCGTCGAGGGGCACCAGCCGGTCGACCCCCTCGACCGGCTGCCCCGAGCGCGTCGTGCCCCACACCCGAGCACCCAGCGCGTGGAAGCGGCTCGCGCACGCCGCGCCGATGCCGCCGAGGCCGACGATGAGCACCGTCATCTCGTCGAGCTGGCGCATCTCCCATCGATCGGGCCACACGCGTTTCAGCTGGTCAGCGTTCAGGCGCGGCAGGTTCTTCGCGCCGGCGAGCACACCGAACACGGCGAACTCCGCGAGCGAAGCGCCGTGCACCCCGGCGCTGGTGGTGAAGGTGATCCGCTGCAGCACGTCGGCGGGCAACTGCGCCGCCCTCACCTGGGCGCCGCCACCCGCCGCCATCGTCATGACCCACCGCAGACGGGGATTGGCGTCCGCCGCGCGAGCGAGAGCCGACGGGGACGAGTCGGGAATGCCGAAGAGGGCGTCGGCGGAGTCGACCATCTCCTCGAACCGCTTCTGCTGTGCGCGGGTGCGCGCAAACGCCGGGTCGCCCGACCAATCGGCGGGACCTCTCATCGGCGGAAGAAGTTCATGATCGCGCACGAGCTCGAGTCGCGGCTCGAGGTGTTCGATGAGTCGGCACAACTCTTCGCGAAGCGCAACGGCGACGACGACGCGCAGCGACCGCGGGGACTTCTGCGACATATCTGCTTCCTTCGTCGGAGGGGCACGGACGCGCATCACCCTAGCGTCAGCTTTCGAGAGTCGGCGGCTCCGAGCGGCGCGATACACAGCGCCAGGCGGGGTGGGAGCGGACTACGCTGAAGAGTGACCCCGACTTATCCCTGAGGAGTTCGACGTGCCCGAACAGTCCGCTGCAGAGTCCACCACGCCCGTGACACCCACGGCCAACATCGGAGTCGTCGGACTCGCAGTGATGGGCTCGAACCTCGCCCGCAACCTCGCCTCACGCGAGGGCAACACGGTGGCGGTGTTCAACCGCTCGCGCTCCAAGACCGACGAGTTGGTCGCCGAGCACCCCGAAGCCGGTTTCGTCCCGGCATTCTCCTACGAAGAGTTCGCGGCGAGCCTGCAGAAGCCGCGCACGGCGCTCATCATGGTCAAGGCCGGCGGCCCGACCGACGCCGTGATCGACGAGCTGATGAACGTGTTCGAGCCGGGCGACATCATCATCGACGGCGGCAATTCGCTGTTCACCGACACGATCCGCCGCGAGAAGGCCGTGCGCGAGCGCGGCTTCAACTTCGTCGGCCTGGGCGTCTCCGGCGGCGAGGAGGGGGCGCTCCTCGGCCCCTCGCTCATGCCCGGGGGCCCCGACGAGGCGTGGGTCACGCTCGGCCCGATCCTCCGCTCGATCGCGGCGGTCGCCGAAGGCGAGCCGTGCGTCACGCACATCGGCCACGACGGTGCGGGCCACTTCGTGAAGATGGTGCACAACGGCATCGAGTACGCCGACATGCAGCTCATCGCCGAGGCCTACGACCTCATCCGCCGCGCGACCGGAAAGTCACCGGCGGAGATCGCCGACGTCTTCGCCGAGTGGAACACGGGCGAGCTCGAGAGCTACCTCATCGAGATCACCGCCGAGGTGCTCCGCCAGACGGATGCCGAGACGGACAAGCCCCTCGTCGACGTCATCCTCGATCAGGCCGGCGCGAAGGGCACCGGCGGCTGGACCGTGCAGACGGCGATCGACCTGGGTGTGCCCGTGTCCGGCATCGCCGAGGCCGTGTTCGCACGATCGCTGTCGAGCCACCCCGAGCAGCGCTCGATCTCCGGCGCGCTGCCGGGCCCCGACGACAGCACCGGCGAGCACCTCACCGGTGCGGATGCCGACGCGTTCATCGAGCAGGTCCGTCTCGCGCTGTACGCGTCGAAGATCGTCGCCTACTCGCAGGGCTTCGATGAGATCCGTGCCGGCGCCGCCCAGTACGACTGGTCGATCGATCTCGGCGCCGTGAGCAAGATCTGGCGTGCGGGCTGCATCATCCGCGCCCAGTTCCTCAACCGCATCGCCGATGCCTACGACGCCGAGCCCGACCTCGCCGTGCTGCTGACGGCGCCGTACTTCGTCGACGCCCTCGCGCGCGCGCAGGACGCGTGGCGCAACATCGTCGCTCTGGCGGCTGCCACCGGCATCCCCGCCCCCGCCTTCTCGTCGTCGCTCGCGTACTACGACGGGCTCCGCGCGCGTCGTCTGCCTGCGGCCCTCATCCAGGGGCAGCGCGACTTCTTCGGCGCGCACACCTACAAGCGCATCGACAAGCCCGGCACCTTCCACACGCTGTGGTCGGCCGACCGCACCGAGGTCGAGGCCGAAGACACGCACTGACACGCGCCGTTGCAGCATCCCTTGCTGTTGCGTTCTGTATTCAGTCTGCGCGGGTGCCGACCCCGTCGGATTCCGCGGCTTCCTGTGGTGAGGCCTTGTTGCCGCATCCGTGTGGACTGAATACGGAACCGGGTGTGATGGGCTCAGGAAGTGTCGTTGGGCGAGCGGCGTGGCCGCGAGTCGAAACGCCTTACAGCCAGTCCCGCTTCTTGAACACGGCGTACAGGCCCGCGCTCACCGCGACCATCAGGCCGAGGGCGAAGGGATAGCCCCAGGGCCACGCGAGCTCGGGCATGTTCTGGAAGTTCATGCCGTAGATGCCGGCGACGAGCGTCGGCGCGAAGCCGATGGCAGCCCACGACGAGATCTTCTTGACCTGATCGTTCTGCTCGATGCTCGTGCGCGTCATCTCGCTCATCTGATCGTTGCGCCGCTGGTCGACGATGGTCGCATGGATCGTGAGCGCGTTGTCGAGCGTCTCTCGGAAAGCCGCCACCCGCGCGTCGATGTAGCGCGCGCGGTCGGCGATCTCACGGTATCCGGGAGCCTCGCCACCCGGCATCCGACTGCCCACGTAGTGCTCCAGACGATCCATGATCCCGGGAAGCGGCGCGGTCGCGTGTCGCAGATCGATCACTTCGCGCTGGAGGGCGAAGATTCGCCGTGACACCCCTTCGTCCTCACCGAAAAGCTCCTCCTCGATCTCGTCGATGTCGTGCTCGATGCCGTCCATGACGTCGCGGTAGCCCCGTGTCACGTACTCGAAGGTCCCCCAGAGCACTCCCAGAGGTCCCCGGGCGGCGATGTCGGGATGCTCGTCCAGAAGCGCGCGCAGCTTCTCGGTGTCCACCGCACCATCGGCAGAGATGACGACGACGAAATCCTTGCCCACGAACAGGTCGACCTCGCTGCAATGCACCGCCTCGGTCGCATCATCGTACTGAGAGGGCTGCACGACGACGAAGAAATGCTCTCCGAACCGGTCGAGCTTGGAGCGCTGATGCGTGCGCAGTGCCCCCTCGACGCCGATACGCTCCAACCCCAGCAACGGAGCGAGACGGCGGATCTCCTCGGCGTCGGGCGTCGTGATACCGACCCACAGCATCCCTCCTCGCCGACGCGCGTCGGCGAGGGCGTCGGCGGGCGTCGCGTCGGTGGGATGGGGGGTGCCGTCGACGTAGACGACGCACTGGGGTTGCGGCATGAGTGCCACCCTAGGCCCGAGCACCCGCGGGCATGGGGCCGCGTGTCGGCATGCGGCGTACACATAGAATCCTCATAGCTGACGCCATAGGCTGCTCACAGACCTGACGTGAGAATGGATGTCATGACAGCCCTCGCCCCCTCCCCCGCCCTGCACCGTCCCGACGGGTCGGCCCTTCGCGTGCTCGTCGTCGACGACGAGCAGATGCTCACCGATCTGCTCTCGATGGCGCTGCGTATGGAGGGGTGGGACGTTCGCACCGCCGGGTCGGGCTATGACGCGCTGAGCCAGGCACGCGAGTTCGATCCCGATGCGATGGTGCTCGACATCATGATGCCCGACCTCGACGGGATGTCGGTGCTTCAGCGTCTGCGTCATGCCGGCAACGATGTGCCGGTGCTGTTCCTGACCGCGAAGGACTCCGTGGCCGATCGCGTCGCCGGGTTGACAGCCGGTGGCGACGACTATGTGACGAAGCCGTTCAGCCTGGAAGAGGTGGTGGCGCGTCTGCGGGGGCTGATGCGCCGCGCCGGCACGGCGACCGCCGGAGGAGCCGACCCGATTCTGCGGGTGGGTGAGCTCTCGCTGAACGAGGATTCGCACGAGGTCATGCGCGGCGGCACGGAGATCGAACTGACGGCGACCGAATTCGAACTGCTGCGCTTCCTCATGCGCAATCAGCGTCGTGTCGTGTCGAAGGCGCAGATTCTCGACCGCGTGTGGAACTACGACTTCGGCGGACGCTCTTCGGTGGTCGAGCTCTACATCTCCTACCTGCGCAAGAAGATCGACGCCGGTCGCGAGCCCCTGATCCACACGGTCCGCGGGGTGGGCTACATGATCAAAGCGCCGCAGTGACCACCGACGGCGCTCCTGCGCCGCGTCGGGCGCGCACGCGGCTGAGTCTGCAGACCCGGCTCATCGCCGCCGTCGTCGGTATGGTCGCGCTCATCCTCGCAATGATCGGCGTCGCCACGAGCGCCATCCTCGGAAACATCCTTTCCGAGCAGCTCAACAACGATGTCCAGGATGCCGCACGGGTGACGGCTTCACAGCTCACGAGTTGGCACAACACCCTCGTGCCGCCGAGTGCCCGCGACGTGCTCACCCAGGCGCGACTGAACACCGCCGACCTTCTGCTCGTGGTGAACTCACCGACCACGGGAATCGACGGCGCGTATCTCTCCTCAGACCAGAAGGTCAACTCTCTGACCGTCGCGCAGGTGACGCAGATCTACAACGCCGCCTACAACGGGAGCTTTCCGACCGTTACCGTCGACGGCGTCGACACCTACCGCATCTACGCCGGTCAGGTGAACGGCATCGTCATCGTCGTCGGCCTGCGCGTTGCGCTTT
>CAUPYO010000065.1:0-8812 GCA_963515565.1 uncultured Microbacterium sp. | reverse complement strand
CTCGGTGCCAGAGTGGTTTCTCGCTCCGCGCAGCCCGCCGCCGCCGCCCTCAGGGCCGCACGGGCAGCGCCATCGCGCCGGTCATCTCGGCCCCGGGCGAGACGTCCGCCCGCATCGGAGGCACGTAGTCGCGCAGCCGCGCGAGCGCCTCGGCCGGCTCGGTCGCGACGACGAGCATGTCGGTGTAGCGAGGATGGGTGAAACCGCGGTCGCGCATGTTCTGAACGAACGCGAGCAGCGGATCGAAGTACCCGTCGACGTTGAGTAGGCCCACCGGCTTCTGGTGGATGCCGAGTTGCGCCCACGTCCACTGCTCGGTGAGCTCTTCGAGCGTTCCCGGGCCGCCGGGCAGCGCCAGGAAACCGTCGGCGCGGTCGGCCATGAGCATCTTCCGCTCGTGCATCGTGTCCACGATGATCAGCTCGGTCAGATCCTCGTTGACGGCTTCGCGCGCCTGCAGCGCCCGGGGGATCACGCCCGTGACGTCGGCCCCGGCGGCCAGTGCGGCATCCGCGACCGTCCCCATCAGCCCGACGTGGCCGCCGCCGTAGACGAGGGCCACGTCGGACTGGCCGATCGCCGTGCCGACGGCGCGCGCCGCCTCGACGTAGACGGGATCGAATCCGGGCGAGGACCCGCAGAAGACCGTGACCGTGAATCGCGACATGCACAGACGCTAATCGGCATGTGTTTCCGGGCCGTGCATCGGTGTTTCCGGGCCGTGACAGGTCGGAAACATCGCCTGGTTAGCGTGCTGAGCATGTCGCTTCTCGTCGTCCATGCCCGTCTCATCACCGTTCCCGCCGGAACGGACGACCCGGGCTACATCGAAGACGGCTGGATGCTGGCCGGCGACGACGGACGCATCGCCGCTCTCGGTTCGGGCACGCCGCCCGCGGGCGTCAGCGCCGACGACACCCTCGATGTCGCGGGCGCCTTCGTCGCTCCCGGGTTCGTGTCGAGCCACTCGCACCTGTTCACGAGCGGCCTGCGTGGCCTCGGTGTCGCCGACACCCTCTACGGCTGGTGCGATTCGATGCTGGGCACCACCGCGCACATGAGCGCCGACCAGCTCTACTGGGCGACCCTCCACGGCGCACTCGACTTCCTCTCGAACGGCGTGACGACGGCCTACAACTTCACCGATCCGCTGCAGGCGTGGGAGTCGATGGTCGACGGCAAGCGCACCGGCACGGCCGGGCTGCGCGGACTCGAGTACCACTGGCGCCAGGCGGAGGGCACGCGTGATTCCGGCATCCGTTACGTCGATGCGGCGGGCATGGACGTCACCGCCGGCACCGCCGACGAGGTGTTCGCGCGCTTCGCCGCCGAAGTCGAGCACACCCGTTCGTTCGACTCCGATTACGCGCTGGGTTCGTCGATCATGGGCCAGGTGCAGTGGTCTCCCCACCCGGATGCCGCGGACTTCGAGGTCGAGGCGATGCGTCGATACGGCGTGACGAACCAGGCCCACTTCCTCGAGTCGCCCGAGGCCGTCGAGCATCAGCAGTCGAAGTTCGCGCTGTACCGCGATGCCGGGGCGCTCGAGCTCGGGCTCGTGTTCGGCCACTTCATCCAGACGACGCCGGAGATCATCGCGCAGTCGGTCGCCGGCGGGGCGGCGATGTCGTGGCAGCCGGCATCCAACGGTCGCCTCGCCTCGGGCGTCGCGCTCGTGCCCGAGATGCTCGAGATGGGGATGAAGGTGGGCGTCGGCCTCGACGATCAGGCGTGCACCGACGTGAGTGATCCGTGGCAGAACATGCGCATCGGCATCTACGCGCAGCGGGCGCGCACGAAAGACCCCCTGTCGATGATGCCCGAGCAGATGCTGCGCCTGCACACCCTCGGCTCGGCCGAGATCATGGGCGTCGCCGACCGCGTGGGCTCACTCGAGGTCGGCAAGTTCGCCGACTTCGTGGTCGTCGATCCGCGTCGGCCCGACGTGGGCCCGCTGTGGCATCCGGTGCGCTCGTACGTGCTGGCGATGAGCCCGCGCAACCTGAAGGCCGTGTACGTCGGGGGCCGCCTCGCGAACGAAGACGGGGTCTCGACCAACCCGCTCGCCGCCGAGGCGTCGGCGAAGGTGCACGAGCTGCCCGCCGCGGTCATCCCGTTGCGCGGCCTCCCGCACTGAGCCGCCCCCCTCTCGCCCCCGCCCGGCCGAACTGCAAGGGATGCCGCGCGACACGCGGCATCGCCGCCGCCGCCGCCGGCGCGTCGGCCCGCCGGCCTTGCAGTTCGGTTCGGCGAGAGGTGGAGGGGAGGTGGAGGGGAGACGAGCCGGCGAGCGGGTTCAGCGCCCGGTGCGCCCGGTGGCCATGCCCATGCGAGCGAGCACGACGTTCTCGACGATCTGCACGAGGTTGTAGAGCACCAGCGTGATGAGGGTGATGAGCGCGATCGACGTCCAGAGTTGAGCGAACTGCGCCTGAGCACTGAACTTCAGGATCGATCCGCCGATGCCCGTGCCCGTCGACAGCCACTCGGCCAGCAGTGCGCCGGTGACCGCACCGGGCACCGAGACCCGCGCGGCGGCGAACACCGACGGCAGCGCACCGGGCAGGTTGACCTTCCGCAGCGCCGTGAACCGACCTCCGCCGAAGACGTGTACGACGTCGAGGCTCTGCTGACTGGCGCGACTGAGCCCGAACAGCACGTTCGCGAGAGCGGGGAAGAGGACGACCACCGTCCCGATGACGGCGACGGATGCCGGGGTGCCGCGTCCGGTGACGAGGATGATGACGGGGGCGATCGACACGAGCGGGATGGTCCGCAGCAGCAGGACGAGGGGCATGACCCCGGCCTCGATCGCCTTCGACAGGCTGAACGCGAGGGCGAGCGCGATGGCGACGAGCATGCCCACGACGAAGCCGGTCGAGGCATCGAGCAGGGTCTGTCCGACGAGGGGCATCATCTGCGTGCGATTTGCTTCGGCCTTCGGCGCGGTGACGAGGAAGGTCCAGACATCCAGCGGGCCCTTCGCGATGTATGGCGAGATGCCCGTGAGGCTGATGATCGCCTGCCAGAGCAGCAGCAGTACGAAGATCGTGATGCCGGCGTTGCCGAGCGAGCGGAGCACGGTGCGCCGGATCGCCCGGCGGCGTTCCGCGCGCAGGCGCGCCACCGCATCCACGCTCACACCGCCCTTCCGGCCACCCAGGGGGTGACCAGTCGGATCAGCAGACCGAAGAGCCCGTAGGCGACGAGGGCGAACACGGCGCACAGCAGGAACACCGACCAGACACCGGCCGAGTCGAGCTGCCCCTGCAGGCGGATGAGAGTCGGTCCGACGCCCGCTGTGATCGCGCCGAGGTACTCGCCGAGCACGGCGCCCAGGAAGGCGGTGGGCACGGCGATCTGCAGGGCGGTGAGGATGGCCGGGAGCGCCGCGATCGCCCGGACTTTGCGCAGTTGCGTCCACCGGCCGCCGCCGTAGACACGGACGACGTCCAGCGAGGCCTTGTCGGCGGAGGTGAAGCCGAGGATCGCGCCGACGACGGTGGTGAACACGCACACCAGAGCGGCGAGGAAGATCGCGGTCGCCGACGGGTCGCCGGGGTTCTTCGCGCCGCCGAGGACGACGATCGAAATGCCCCCGACCGCCACGATCGGCAGGCAGTAGGTCACCACGGCGATCTGGGTGATGACCGTCTCGGTGCGCGGAAAGATGAGCACGACGGTCGCCAGCAGCAGCGCGATGCCGTTGCCCCAGAGGTAGCCGATGGCGGCGGCGGTGATCGTCGGCTGGAACACGTTCCACGCGCCGGCGATGTTGCCCTGCACGAAGAGCCAGTCCACGACGGCCCAGGGCGTGGGTACCGGCGTGTAGGTCGTTCCGTCCTGCGGCCGGAACGCCGTCAGCGAGAACAGCCACCACACGCCGATGAGCACGACGCCCCCGATGATCCCGGCCAGCCAGCCCGGAATCCGTACCCGTGCCACGGCTACGCCTCGGCCTCGGCGCGCCCGTCCTGTCCGAACAGCAGCTCGGAGGCGCGGTCGACCAGGGCGTGGAACTCGGGCGTGCGCATCATCTCGGGGGTGCGCGGGCGGGGCAGGTCGACCTCGATGATCTCCTTCACGCGTCCGGGACGCGGCGACATCACGGCCACGCGGTCGGCCAGGAAGATCGCCTCGCTGATGCCGTGCGTCACCAGCAGCGTCGTCGCGGGCTTCTCGGTCCAGATGCGCAGCAGCTCGAGGTTGAGGTTCTGGCGGGTCATATCGTCGAGAGCGCCGAAGGGCTCATCGAGCAGCAGCACCGAGGGCTTCAGCACGAGGGCCCGGGCGATGGAGGCGCGCTGTCGCATGCCGCCCGACAGTTGGGCGGGCTTCGCGTCGGCGAAGTCGCGCAGGCCCACCAGGTCGATCAGCTCGTCGACGTACGCCTGGTCGACCTTGCGGCCGGCGACCTCGAACGGCAACTCGATGTTCTTGCGGATGCTGCGCCACGGCAGCAGGGCGTGATCTTGGAACGCGATGCCCAGCTCGCTCTTCGCGCGCAGCTGATCGGGCGTCTCGCCGTCGACGAGCGCGACACCGTCGGTGGGGTGATCGAGGGCGGCGAGGATCCGCAGGATCGTCGACTTGCCGCAGCCCGAGGGACCCAGCAGCGCGAGGAACGATCCCTTGTCGGTGTGCAGGTCGGTGCCCTGCAGGGCCTGCAACGACCGTCCTCCGCGCAGCGTGAACGACTTGGAGACCCCGGAGATCTGGATGCCGGTGCCGGCGGCGGTCGCGCCGGCACCGGCATCCATGGTGGATGACACGGACATCTCGTTACGGCTGGTACTTCTTGAGCTCGGGGTGCTCGGCGTAGATCTCGTCGATGAGCGAGGTGTCGAACAGCTGATCGGCCGACAGCTCCCAGCCCGACGCCTTGAGCGAGGCGAGGGTCTGCGATTTCAGGTCGTCCGAGATCGTGAAGAGCCCGTTGGCCTGGGTCTCGTCGGTGGAGATGAGCTTGGCCTGTGCCTCGATGCCGGCCTTGACCTTCGCGGGATTCAGTTCGCCGAAGGTGAGGTCACCCGCTGCCGCGGAGTCGTTGTAGTGCTTCGTGACGACCGCCACCGTGTCATCGACGGGCTTGGTGAACGTGTCGGTCCACCCCTTGATCTCGGCGATGAGGAATGCCTTGAGCAGGTCCTTGTGCTCGGCGAGGTACTGGTCGGTCACCGCGTACGACTCGGCGACGTACGGCAGACCGTTCTCGGCGTAGGCGAGGTTGGTGGTCTCGTAGCCGGCCATCGAGACCGTGATCGCCTCGTTCGTCAGGTAGGCCATGAACCCGTCGACGTCGCCGTTCATGAGCGGTGTGGGGTCGAAGTCGACCGGCACGATCGTGAGCTGGCTCTCCGAGATGCCGTTCGCGGCGAGCAGCGCCTTGAACACCGAGGCGTTCGAGTCCTGCACGCCGATCTTCTTGCCGATGAGGTCCTTGGGCGTCGCGATGTTGCCCTTGCTCTTGAGCGAGAGGATCGTGAACGGGTTCTTCTGGAACGTGGTCGCGATGATCTTCAGCGGTGCGCTCTGCTCCGACACGGCCGCTCCGACCGAGGCGGCATCGGTGAGAGCGACCTGCACCGATCCGGACAGGAGCTTCGCGACGCCGGTGTCGGGGCCGGCCACGCCGGTGACCTTCGAGAATCCGGCCTGGTCGTAGTAGCCGTTGTCGTAGGCGTAGAACTCGCCCGCGAACTCCTCGTTCTTGATCCAGGAGTACTGCACGCTGATGTCGCCATAGCTGGCGGCCTCACCGGATGCCGAGGAGCCGGCGGCGCCGCCCGACGACGAGCAGGCCGACAGGGCGAGGGCTGCGGCGGCGGCAACCGCCAGGACGAGAGCGCCGCGGCGGCGACGGGTGGAGCGTGAGTGCATCGGGTCTCCCAGGGTGCGGTGGGTGTGCACGGATGTGCACGGAAGCGCAGAACAACTGCGGTGCTGTTCTGGAGACCATAGGAGGCTCAGGTTTCCGGCATTTGCCCGATCGTGTTTCGGTGGTGTGACGCGAGTCGCCACACGCGGTCGCGGCGGAAGGGCTGAACGAAGGGGCGTGAGCCCACCGCGCGCGCGATCGCGTTGCCGATCGCCGGTGCGACCGGGTTGTAGGGAGACTCGCTCATCGACTTCGCGCCGAACGGCCCGAGCTCATCGGCGGTGTCGGCGAAATACACCTCGGTGTCGGGGATGTCGCCGAACTGCGGCACGCGGTACACCCGGAACACCGGTGTCGTGACCCTGCCCTCATCGACCATGACCTCTTCGTAGAGCGCGCTGCCGATGCCTTGCGCCACGCCGCCCTCGATTTGTCCGCGACACTGCGCCGGGTTCATCACGAATCCGGCATCCGCCGCCTGCGCCGACTGCAGAATGCGCACCGTGCCGGTCTCCGGGTCGACGGCCACCCGCACGGCATGGACGTTGAACGCCAGGGACCGGTGCTCGCCGAGCTCGCTCCCCTCGGCCGTGAGCTCGCCCTCGGCGGTCAGCTCATCGAACCCGACGACGCGCTCCGGGGTGTATACGCCATCGGGCATGAGTCGCGCATCGGCGGCATCCGTGCCGGTCAGCTCGGCGGCGCGAGAGCCCATCCGCCGCGCGAGGGCGAGACAGGCGGCGTGCAGCGCCTTGCCTGCCACCGTGATGCCGGCCGAGGCGAAAGCCCCGGTGTCGTGCGCCACCGCGTCGGTGTCGGCGTGCCACAGCGCGATCCGCGAGAAGTCGGCGGCGAGGTCGGTCGCCGCGATCTGGCGCATCACCGTCGTCGTGCCGTTGCCGAACTCGGCGGTGCCCACCTGCAGCAGGTAGGTGCCGTCGGCGCGCAGGGTCGCGCTCGTATGCGCGATGTGCCCGAACGGGGCCATCGTCGCGATCATCGAGGCCGCCATTCCCTCGCCGACGAGCCAGCCGTCCGGGGCGTCGACGCCGTTGCCGCGCCGCAGGGCGGCTTCGGCCAGATCGAGACACTGGTCGAAGCCGTAGCTGCCCCACACCAGGTCGTCATGGCCCGGGTCGTCGTTCGGCGTCACCGCGTTGCGTCGCCGCAGCTCGAACGGATCGATCTCCAACCGCTCGGCGAGCATGTCCATCGCCGACTCGACACCGAGCACCACCTGGCCGAGTCCGTAGCCGCGGAACGCGCCCGAGGGGACGTTGTTGGTATAGACGGCCTCGGCATCCAGACGCTTCAGCGGCACGCGGTAGATCGTCGTCGACTCGGCCAGTGCATGGAACATCACTCCGCGCGAGTGGTTGCCGTAGGCGCCGGTGTCACTCAGCAGATCGATGCCCATCGCCGTCAGACGCCCGTCGGCGTCGGCGCCCAGGGTGACGCTGACGCGCATCGGATGCCGCACGGCCGCCCGCTGGAACTCGTCGGCGCGGCTGAACTCGAACGCGACGGGTCGGCCGGTGCGCAGCACGGCGAGGGCGACGAGGTCTTCGGTGAACATCTCCTGCTTGCCGCCGAACCCGCCGCCGAGGCGGGCGGCGTGCACGCGTACCCGACCCCGATCGAGGCCGAAGATGTGCGCGATCTCGTCGCGGGCGAGAAACGGGACCTGCGTCGAAGAGCGGATGACGAGGCGTCCGGCGTCGTCGATCCAGCCGATCGAGCCGTGCGTCTCGAGCTGGGCGTGACTCACGCGCGAGGTCTGCCACGTGCCGCTGACGGTGACCGCGCTCGCGGCGAGCGCGGCGGTCAGGTCAGGGCCGGTGTGCAGGCTCGCGATCACGTTGCGGTCGGCGTGGTCGACGCGGTCGTCGGGGGTGCGCTCGGGGTGCAGCAGCGGCGCGCCGGGTCGACGGGCCGTGTCGGGGTCGAAGACGGCCGGCAGCGGCAGATAGTCCACCCGCACCAGGCGGCACGCCTCGTCGGCGGCCTCGGCGGTCTCGGCGACCACCGCTGCCACCCGCTGCCCGATGTGGCGGACGATGTCGTCGAGCATGCGGGTGTCGTCGGGGTCGTCGGTGCGGTGCTCGTGGCGACCGGTCGAGTACCGCACATCCGGTACGTCCTCGTGGGTGAACACCGCCACCACGCCGGCGACGGCGAGTGCGGCCGACGTGTCGATCGCGGTGATGCGTGCGTGGGCGTGCGGGATGGTCACGAGCCGCAGCACCAGCGCCTCGGCGGCCGGGTGGCCCGGCTCGAGGTCGAACGTGAACGGCTCGCGTCCCTGAGCGAGACGGGGGCCCGCCTCCGGGGGCACGGAGCGGCCGACCCGTGGTGCGAGCGGTGGCTCCGGTGCGGCATCCGTCAGATCCGTGGCGGCGCGCGATCCGGTCTGGCGCACCGCAGTCATGATGGCGTCGCGCACCGGGCGATAGCCCGTGCACCGGCAGAGATTGCCCTTCATCCGGCGGTCGAGATCGTCGAGGTCGGAGGCGCAGAGTGTGGATGCTGTCACGCTCATGCCCGGACTGCAGAATCCGCACTGCATCCCGAAGCCCGAGGCGAGCGCCTCTTGCACCGGGTGCAACGCGTCGCCGGGCGCCAGGCCCGCCGCCGTCGTCACCGACCGCCCCTCGACCCGCCCGGCGGGGATGAGGCACGAGTGCACCGGCTCGCCATCGAGCAGCACGGTGCACGCGCCGCAGTCGCCCGCGTCGCAGCCCTTCTTCACCTGGGTGTGGCCGGTCTCACGCAGCAGGGTGCGCAGGCACTGCCCGGCGCGCGGCTCCGCCTCGACGTCCGCGCCGTCGACGTTCCACCTCATGCCAGTTCCCTCCGGATCTGCTCCGCGAGCACCACGCTCACGCCCCGACGCCAGTCCGCCCACCCGAGGGCGTCGGTGTAGTACCCCGGGGC